>DAHVLW010000027.1:0-2520 GCA_027320205.1 Acidimicrobiaceae bacterium | reverse complement strand
TCTCAGCTGCTGGACGCGAAGTCTGCTCAGCCCCCGAGCGCGATCGAGACCTGGGGCGGGTCCCGGAGCGAGTTGTGCACGGTGCAGTGCGACGCCGTGGCGAGCAGCGCCGCGCGCCGCTCCTCGGGCACGCCCTCCGGGACGTCGACCCGGAGCCGGACCTCTCCGACCCTCGACGGCCTCGCCGCCATGTCGAACTCGGCGCTGACCGACAAGCCCGTCGTCGGCAGCTCGTGCCGGGCGAGGTAGCGGCGCGCGTAGAAGGCGACGCAGGCGGCGAGGCTGGCGACGAACATCTCGGTCGGGGTCGCTGCGAGGTCGTCGCCGCCGTCGGCGACCGGCTGGTCCACGACGAGCGCGTGCTCGCGCACCGCGATGGAGAACCTGTCGCCCGCCTCGTGGACCACCCGCAGGGTCGCGGCTCCGGTGCTCATCGCGCCCGACTATCGCGGCAGGCGCCGGCTGCCACCAGGGCCGTTCGGCCCCGGCGCGCCGGTGGTAGGTTGCGTGCGGCTGCACAGCCGACACCAGTCGGTTGGCCTCCGCCCCGGGCGAAGCCCGGGGCGGAGCCGCGCCGGGCGCCGGTCGGCGCGGGTTGTCGCGGGCCCGCCCGCCGACCATCCGCTCGCGCCCCCCGCCGCTCACTCGGGCGGGGTGAACCGCCCGTCGGCTGCGAGCCAGCCTCCGTCGACGACGAGGTAGCTCCCGGTGACGTAGCTGCTCGCGTCCGAGGCGAGGAACACCACGGCCCCGACCATCTCGTCCGGCTGGGCCCAGCGCCCGAGCGCCGTCTTCGCCCGGTACGCCTCGTACCAGGAGGGGACGGACGTGATCGGCCGGGTGAGCGGCGTCTCGACGACGCCTGGAGCGATGGCATTGGCACGCACCCCGCTCGGTCCGAGCTCGGCGGCGACGGTCCGGAGCAGCTGCACGACGCCCGCCTTCGTCGCCGCGTAGACGCCCTGGCCGGGCTCGACGACCTGCGCCCTGATGCTCGAGAAGGCGATGATGCTCCCCGATCCGCGCTCGGCCATCGGGCGGCCGATCGCCCGGAAGAGGCGGAAGCTTCCCCGGAGGTTGACGTCGACGACGCGCTCGAACTCGTCGTCGGAATAGGCGAGCAGGCGCTTGCGGACGTTGACGGCGGGCGTGACGACGAGGACGTCGGGGACCCCGAAGCGCTCGACGACCTCGCCCGGGCTGGACGGGTGGGTCACGTCGAGGCGGCATGCCACGGCGCGCCCGCCTTCGTCGCCGATGCGCGAGGCGACCTCGCGGGCGCCCTCCTCGTCGAGGTCGGCGCAGACGACCTCGGCCCCGAAGGCGGCGAGGCCGGCCGCGCTCGCCGCGCCGATGCCACGAGCGGCGCCGACGACGAGCGCCTGCTTGCCGCCCAGGTCGAACATCGCCCGGTAGGACGCGAGCTCTCCGGTCATGGTCACTGGCTCGTCCTCTCTCGTTCCTTCTCGGATCGCTTGCCCTGTCGGCGGAGCGCGGCCGGGCTCAGGCTTGAAACGCGCTCGGAAACGCGCTCCGGTAGCTCGGCGCGCCGGCACCGGGCGCGGCTGCAAGCAGCGCGCGGACGATCGCCCGGGCGACGCAGCCGGCGGCGAGCTCTGACAGGACGGCGAGGGTGGCAGCACGCGCGGCGGAGGTCGCCGCGACCGAGGCGCCAGCCACGGCGAAGGCGCCGCCTGGCTCATCGGGCTCCCCGTCCCCGAGCGGGCCGAGCGCCGGGAAGGGCCTCGTGCCCGTCGCCAGCGCGAAGAGCGTGTCGCCGTCGAAGATCGTGTGCGCCGGGACCACGGCGCGAGCGAGGCCGGCGTGGGCCACCGAGGCCAGCGTCGCCGCCTCCGCCTTCGTGAGCGGCACGTCCGTGGCCACGGCGCCGATCACCGTGCTCTCCGCCCTGAGCCCCCCGGGAGGGCCCACCGGTCCACCTCCCCCGCCGGAGGCTCCGGACTCCGGCGACGAGCCAGCCGTGAGGACAGCGGCGAGCTCTTCGGGCGACGGTGCTCCGAGTCCCGGCTCCTCGTCCTCGAGGAGCCACCGGGCGCCGTAGAGAATGCCGCTCGCCGGGTCGACCGCACTACCGACGGCATTCACCACGACCAGGGCGCCGACGTGGCTCCCACCGGGCAGGGCGACGCTCGCCGAGCCGACGCCCCCCTTGAGCCGGAGAGCCACGGCGGCGCCGGTGAGCGCGCCGGTCCCGGCCCCGACGCTTCCGAGCCGGACGGCGGCGGAGGTCGCGCCCGCCGCGGCGGCGTAGCCGAAACCGACGTCGGGCCGGGCGGCGAAGCTCCCGCCACGCCCCAGGTCGAACAGCGCCGCAGCGGGGACGATCGGCACGACCTCGCCGCCGCCGACTCGCCACCCGATCCCTCGCTCCTCGAGGTAGCGCATCACGCCGCCGGCGGCGTCGAGCCCGTAGGCGCTCCCGCCGGTCAGCACGACGGCGTGGACCTGGTCGACGAGGCGCTGCGGTTCGAGGAGGTCGGTCTCCCGCGTCGCCGGGGC
>DAHVLW010000025.1:0-8273 GCA_027320205.1 Acidimicrobiaceae bacterium | reverse complement strand
TCACCTCGGCGCGCCTGCTCTGCGACGAGGCGCAGGCGAGCGGCGCCGAGGGGGACCCCGGCGGTCGCCCGCCCCGCAGGGCGCCGCGCCTCGCCGTCGTGTTCGGCGCAGGTGGCGAGCGGGATCGCGGCAAGCGACCGGCGATGGGCGCGGCGGCGGCGCGCCTCGCGGACCTCGTCGTGCTCACCTCCGACAATCCCCGGGGGGAGGACCCGTCGACGATCGCCGACCAGGTGCGGGCGGGGATCCCGCCGGACGCCGCCTTCCACGTCGAGCTCGATCGGCGGGAGGCGATCGGCTGGGCGCTCGCCGGCGCGGCGTCGGGCGACGTGGCCGTCGTCGCGGGCAAGGGCCACGAGACGACCCAGCAGCTGGCCGACCGCTTCATCCGCTTCGACGATCGTGAGGTGGTGCGCGAGCTGCTCGAGCGCCAGGGGCGGCTGCTGCCGGGCTGGATGCGGTCGGCACCCGAGGGCGGCGACCCTTGATCGCGATCTTCACCGCGGGGGGCATCGCCATACTCGTCTCCGGGTTCGGGACGCCGATCCTGCTCCGCTGGCTGACGCGCATGAGCATCGGGCAGCACATAAGGGAGGAAGGTCCGGCGATCCATCGCATCAAGGCGGGGACGCCGACGATGGGCGGCATCGCGATGGTCGCCGCGACCGTCGCGGGCTATGTCCTCGGTCACGTCGGGACGCACATCGACTTCAGCGTGCCGGGCTTCCTCGTCATCGCGACGTTCGTCCTCGGGGGGGCGATCGGATTCGCCGACGACTGGCTGAAGGTGCGGCGGCGGCGGAGCCTCGGCTTGAACAAGCGTGCCAAGCTCGGGCTCCAGGTGCTGCTCGCCGTTGCCTTCGGCGTCGGGTCGATCTACTGGGCCCACTCGGGCACGGCGCTCGCCTTCTCGCGCTTCGACGTGCCAGGCGTCGAGCTCGCATCCGGGGTGTGGTTGATCTGGGCCGTCTTCGTCGTCGTCAGCGAGGCGAACGCCGTGAACCTCACCGACGGCCTGGACGGGCTCGCCGCGGGGTCGGCCGGGATCGTCTGCACGGGAATCGCCCTCATCGGCTACTGGCAGTACCGGCACCTCGGCATCTACGCGATCCCCATCGACCGCGCCGTCGACCTCGCCGTCGCCGCGGTGTCGATGGCCGGCGCCTGCGTCGGCTTCCTCTGGTGGAACGCGGCGCCGGCCCGGATATTCATGGGCGACACGGGCTCGTTGGCGATCGGCACGGGCCTCGCCTGTCTCGCGCTCGAGATGAACATCGCGCTCCTGCTGCCGATCCTCGGCGGGCTGTTCCTCGTCGTCACGCTCTCGGTCGTGGTCCAGGTGGCGAGCTACCGCCTGTTCCACACCCGCGTGTTCCGCATGGCCCCGCTGCACCACCACTTCGAGCTCGGCGGTTGGCCCGAGACGACGGTGATCGTCCGCTTCTGGATCTTCGCGGCCCTTTGCACGGCGCTCGGCATGGGCGCCTTCTACGCCGACTACCTCGGCGTGAGGAGCCATCCATGACCCGCGCGGCCGGTCGCCGCACGCTCGTCGCAGGATTCGCCCGCACGGGGGTGGCCGTCGCCCGTGCACTCGCACGCCGCGGCGAGGAGGTCCTCGCGCTGGACGACGCGCCCCGGTCCGCCGCCGTCGCGACGGCGGACCGCCTCGGCGTCGAGCTCGTCGTGGCGCCCGGGGCCGAGGAGCTCGCCAAGATGCTCGTCGACATCGACGAAGTCGTCGTGAGCCCGGGCCTGGCGCCGGACCACCCTGTCTTCGGGGCGGCCGCCGCGCGCGGCGTCCAGGTGATCGCCGAGGTGGAGCTCGCCTTCCGGCTCGGGCTGCCGCCGCTCGTCGCGATCACCGGCACGAACGGCAAGACGACGGTCACCTCGCTCGTCGCCGCGATGCTGGAGCGATCCGGGCGCGCGGTCGCCGCCGCCGGCAACATCGGGCGCCCGCTCGTCGAGCTTGTCGGCGCGCCCGACCCCGACGCTCCGGCGGCGGCGCGCCCCGACGTCGTCGTCGTCGAGGTGTCCTCGTTCCAGCTCGCCTTCTGCGAGAGCTTCCGTCCGGCCGTCGGCACGTGGCTCAACTTCGCCGAGGACCATCTCGACTGGCATCGCGACCTCGAGGACTACGCCGCAGCGAAGGCGGCGATATGGGCCCGCCAGGGAGCGGACGACGTCGCCGTCGCCAACGCCGAGGACCCGGTGGTGCTCGCGCGCGGCCGGAGCGCTCGAAGCCGTCTCGTCACCTTCGGCCTGGCGACGGGGGACTACCGGCTCGACGGCGAACAGCTGCGCGGCGCCGACGGGAGCGTCGTCGCGACGCGAGCCGACCTGTCGCGCGACCTCCCGCACGACCGGGCCAACGCCCTCGCGGCGATCGCGACAGCCGTGGCCGCCGGTGCCGGCCACGACGCGTGCCGCGAGGCGCTGAGGGAGCAAGGGCCGCTGCGCCACCGGGTCGAGCTCGTCGGACGCCATGCCGGCGTCGAGTACTTCGACGACTCCAAGGCGACGACGCCCTCCGCGGTGATCGCGGCCCTCGCCGGCTTCCGCTCGGTCGTGCTCATCGCCGGAGGGCGCAACAAGGGCCTGGACCTCGGCGCGATCGCCGAGACGCTGCGCGCGTCCGCGCGCCGATCCGGCGAAGGCGGCGGTGAGCCCGGGCCCACGCTCGCCAGCCTGCGCGGCGTCGTCGCGATCGGCGAGTCGGCCGGTGAGCTCGCCGCGAGCTTCGCTCCGGAGTGGCCCGTCGTCGGCGCCACGTCGATGCCCGCCGCCGTTGCCGCCGCCGCGCGCCTGGCGCGGCCGGGTGACGCGGTGCTGCTCTCGCCCGGCTGCGCGTCGTTCGACTGGTACCGCTCGTACGAGGAGCGTGGGGACGACTTCGCGCGCGCCGTGGTCGCGCTGTCCGGCGGAGGGAGCGGATGAGCGCCGTCGGGTGCGCTCCGTCCCTCCGGCTCCTCGAAGGAGGCGCCGGCAGGGCGGCGCGAGATGCCGCGTCGCAGCTCTCGGTGACCCGGAGCGGTGTGGAGAGCCGGGCCGAGTCGGCGAGGCGCGACGCCGACACGCTGCGGCTGCTGGTCGTGGCGCTCTGCGGCTTCGGCCTCGTGATGGTGCTCGCGTCGTCCTCCGTCTACTCGATCGTCGACTACGGCACGCCGTGGTCGCTGTTCGAGCACCAGGCGCTCTACGCGGTCGTCGGTGGCGTCGCCTTCGCGGTGTGCGCGCGGATCGACCACGCGCGCGTGCGCCGGCTCGTGCCCCTGCTGGTGCTCGCGACGGTCCTCCTGCTGTTCGCGGTGCTCGCGCCCGGGCTCGGCAAGCACGTCGCCGGCGCGAGCCGGTGGATCGGCGCCGGACCGTTCACCGTCCAACCGTCAGAGCTCGCCAAGCTCGTCTTCGCGCTCTACCTTGCCGACCTCGGCGCCCGCCGCTGGCGCTGCCGGGACCCCTTGCGCGAGCTCTTCCGGCCGGCCGCGCTCGTGCTCGCCGTGCTCGCGCTGCTCGTGCTCCTCCAGCCCGACATGGGCACCGCCGTCGTGTTCGTCTGCACGGCGCTCGGCGTCCTCTACGCGCTCGGGTTGCCACGGAAGCTCATGCTCACCGCCGTCGGCGTCGCGTTCTTAGGGGGCGGGGCAGTCGCCCTCGTCGCCCCCTATCGGCGGGCTCGGCTGCTGTCCTTCATCAACCCCTTCGCCCATGCGACGACGAGTGGCTACCAGCTCGTGCAGTCGCTCGCCGCGCTCGGCTCGGGCCACCTGACCGGGAGCGGGCTCGGCGGCTCTGCGGCGATCTGGGGATGGCTGCCGAACGCCCAGACCGACTACATCTTCGCGATCGTCGGCAACCAGCTCGGTCTCGTCGGCGCGGTCGTCCTCGTCGCGGCGTACGCCTGGCTCGGCTGGCTCGGCGTGAGGATCGCCGCCCGCGCCCCGGACACCTTCTCGAGCATCCTCGCGACGTCGCTGACGTGCTGGCTCGTCGCCGAGGCGCTCATCAACATCGGCGGGGTGATCGGCATCATCCCCGAGACGGGGATCCCGCTCCCGTTCCTGTCCTCGGGCGGCTCCTCGCTCGTGATCTCGCTCGCCGGCGCCGGCATGCTCGTCGGGATCGCTCGACGCAGCGCCACGGGGGTCGTCCGGTCCCGCGCCGGCGCGCCGGCTCGGGGTCGGGCCACCGTGGCGGCCCGACCGGGCACCGGCGCAGCAGCGGCCCGCCGGCCCCGGAGGAGCCCAGCGCGGTGAGGAGCGGCGTCGAGGTCGTCATCGCCGGCGGCGGCACCGCCGGTCACCTCTCGCCGGCCCTCGCCGTCGCGCGGGCGCTCGTGGCGGCGGGGACGCCGCCCGAGGCTGTCCGCTTCGTCGGCTCCTCGAGGGGCATGGAGCGAAGGCTCGTTCCAGAGGCCGGCTTCGTCGTGACGCTCCTGCCCGGCCGCGGCATCAAGCGGCGGCCCGCCCCCTCCAACCTGCTCGCCGTCGCCGAGCTCGCGCTTGCGACGCTGCTCGCCGCATTCCTCCTCGCCCGGTGGCGCCCCCGCGCCGTGCTCACCGTGGCGGGGTACGCGAGCGTGCCGTGCGCGCTCGCAGCGCGCCTTTGCGGCGTGCCCGTCGTGGTGCTCAACGTCGACGCCGTCCCCGGCGCCGCGAACAGGCTCGTCGCGCGCTTCGCGGCGGCGAGCGCCGTCGCGGCCGAGACGACGTCGCTCCCTCGCGCCGTCGTCACCGGTGCGCCCGTTCGCCCGGAGATCCTCGGCGCCGACCGAGGTCCTGAGGGGCGCGCCAAGGCGCGCCGCGCGCTTGCGCTGGCGGAGGACCGGCTGGTCCTCGCCGTGGCCGGCGGGTCGCTCGGGGCCCGCAGGATCAACGAGGCGACGATCGGGATGGCGCGGCTCCTTCAGGGCCGTTCGGACCTCGCGGTGTACCACGTCTCCGGCGCCCGTGACCACGGCTGGGTGCTCGCCGCGACCACGGGTCTACGTGACGGGCCCCCCTCCGGGCTCGACTACCGCCTCGTCGCCTACGAGGCGTCCATGTGGCAGCTGCTCGCCGCGTGCGACCTCCTCGTCTCGCGCGCCGGCGCTTCGACGCTCGCCGAGGTGACGGCGATCGGCGTCCCGTCCGTCCTCGTGCCCCTGCCCGGGGCGCCCGGCGACCGCCAGACGCGAAACGCCCGGCGGCTCGAGGGGGACGGCGCCGCCGTCGTCCTCGACGACGCAGGCGTCACGCCCGAGCGCCTCGCGTCGCTTGCCACGTCGCTTCTCGACGACCCGGGCCGCCGTGCGGCGATGGGCGAGGCCGCCCACGCGCTCGGTCGGCGGGATGCCGCCGAACGCGTCGTCGAGCTCCTCGAGCGGGTCGCCCCGGCGCGCCGGCGGGCGGTGTCGGGGCGGGGCGACGTCGCGGCGGCGAGGAGCGGGCGATGAGCCCGCTCGACCTCTCCCGGTCGCGGCGCATCCACGTCGTCGGCGTCGGCGGCGCCGGGATGAGCGCCATCGCCGCGGTGCTCGCGGCGATGGGCCACGAGGTGAGCGGGAGCGACCTGAAGCCGAGCCCCGCGCTCGACCGCCTCGCCGCCCGAGGCGTCGGCGTGCGGGTCGGCCACGACGGTGCGAACCTCGGTCGGGCCGAGGCCCTCGTCATCTCGAGCGCCGTCCCGCACGACAACGTCGAGGTGGCCCGCGCGATGCGCGGGCAGATCCCGGTCCACAGTCGCGCCGAGGCGCTGTCGGCGATCGTCGCTCGCCGGCGCAGCGCCGCGATCTCCGGCACGCACGGCAAGACGACGACGAGCTCGATGCTGGCGCTCGTCCTCGTCGAAGCGGGACTGCGCCCGTCGTTCCTCGTCGGAGGCGACATCCACCAGGTCGGCACGAACGCCGTCTGGGACGAGGGCGACTGGCTCGTCGTCGAGGCCGACGAGAGCGACGGCACCTTCCTCGAGATCGAGCCGGAGCTCGCCGTCGTGACGAGCGTCGAGCCCGACCACCTCGACCACTACAGCTCGGTCGAGGCGCTCGAGCGGGCCTTCGCCGAGTTCCTTGCCAAGGCGCCCGGCGGGGCGGTGGTCTGCGCCGACGACCCGGTCGCGGCGCGGCTCGCGCCGGCCGGCGCGCTCCTCTACGGCTTCTCCGAGGCTGCCGACCTGCGCCTCGGCGAGCTCCAGGGAGGCAGGAGCGACGTCTCCTTCAGCGCCACGCTGCGGGGCGAGCCGCTCGGGCGCGTCGCCCTTCCGGTGCCGGGCGTCCACAACGCCCTCAACGCCGGGGCCGCGCTCGCCGCGGCGAGCGTGATCGGGGTCTCCTTCGAGCCGGCGCGGCGCGCGCTGGCGCGCTTCGCGGGGGTCGCGCGTCGCTTCGAGTTCCGCGGCGAGGCGCGTGGGGTGAGCTTCGTCGACGACTACGCGCACCTTCCGGGCGAGGTCGCCGCGACGCTCGCCGCGGCGCGCCGCGGAGGCTGGCGCAGGATCGTCTGCGTCTTCCAACCGCACAGGTACTCTCGCGTCGAGGCGCTTGCGAAGGCCTTCTCCGACGCCTTCGTCGACGCCGACGTCGTCGTGCTCGCCGGCACCTATCCGGCAGGCGAGGCGCCGCGGCCGGGCGTGTCGTCCAAGCTCGTGCTCGACGCCGTGCTCGACGCCCATCCGGAGGCGGCCGTGGCATACTTTCCGGAGCGCACCGAGCTCCTCGCCTACCTCCGCCGGATCCTCGAGCCGGGCGACTGCTGCCTCACGCTCGGAGCGGGCGACTTGACGACGCTTCCCGACGAGCTCGTCGCGGACCTGTCGTGACGAGCCGGTCGGCCCTTGTCGACGAGCGGCTCGCCCACGCCGCGGCGCTCCTCGGGCCGCGGGCCGACCGCGACGTGCCGATCGGTGCGAGGACGACCTACCGCGTCGGAGGCGCCGCCGCGTTGTACGTCGAGATCGAGGGCCAGCGCGACGTCGAAGCCGTCGCCACGGCCGTCGCGGCGAGCGGCGTCGAGGTGTTCGTGCTCGGCAACGGTTCGAACCTCGTCGTCGCCGACGCGGGCTTCCCCGGCCTCGTCGTCGCGCTGGGGCCCTCCTACGCCTCGTTGTCGCTCGACGGCGACCCAGGTCTGGTGGTCGCCGGCGGCGCGTGCGACTACCCGGTCCTCGCCCGCCGGAGCGCCGCCGCCGGGCTCAGCGGGATGGAGTGGGCAGTCGGGATCCCCGGTTCGGTCGGCGGGGGCGTCCGGATGAACGCCGGTGGTCACGGCGCCCAGACGGCGGAGCGGCTCGTCCGGGCGCGGGTCGTCGATCTGCGGACAGGAGCGGAGCGCGACGCCGACCCTGCCGGCCTCGGCCTCGCATATCGACGCTCGGGACTTTCCGCTGGCGAGGTGGTCCTCGAGGCGTCGTTCCGCTGCGAGCAGGGCGACGCCGAGGCGTCCGCCGCCGAGATCGCCTCGATCGTCCGCTGGCGGCGCGCGAACCAGCCGGGCGGGCGCAATTGCGGCTCGGTCTTCGCCAATCCCCCCGGAGACGCGGCCGGCCGGCTCGTCGAGCTCGCGGGGATGAAGGGAGCCCGGGTCGGCTCGGCGGCGGTGTCGACCAGGCACGCCAACTTCATCCAGGTCGACGCCAGCGGCTCGGCGGACGACGTGCTCCGGCTCGTCGACCTCGTGCGGGCGAGGGTCGCCGAGCGCTGCGGCGTCACGTTGGAGCTCGAGCTCCGCCTGATCGGCGTCGCCCGATGACGGCGCCGGGCGCCGCCGCGGAGGCGCTTCGCGCCAGGCGGCGCGAGGTCGCGAAGTCGGCGGGACGACGCCGGCTGCGCGTCCTGATCTCAGTCGCCGGTGCCGGCGCCGTCGTCGTCGGCGGCCTCGCCCTGCTCCACTCGCCGCTGTTCGCAGCAGGGGACATCAGCGTCGTCGGCGCCCGGCAGACCGGCCGGCAGGCGGTGCTCGCCGCGACGGGGCTCGGGCGGCACCCACCGCTCATCGACGTGAGCACGACGGCGGACGAGCGTGCCCTCGAGCGACTTCCCTGGGTTCGCCGTGCGACGGTGACCCGGGAGTGGCCCTCCTCGGTGCGCGTGGTGGTCGACGAGCGCCTGCCCGTCGCCGAGGTCGCGCTTCCCGGACTTCCCGGACGGCCCCGGTACGCGCTCGTCGACGGGACGGGGCGGGTCCTCGAGGACACGGCGACGCGGGTCGCCGCCGTCGCGCTGGTACGCGATGCCGGGCCCGTGCCTCCGCCGGGCGGATGGCTCCGCGCTCCCGCCCGCGCCGCCGTCGCCG
>DAHVLW010000019.1:0-2167 GCA_027320205.1 Acidimicrobiaceae bacterium | reverse complement strand
GCTGGTCGATCTCGCTGTGCGCGTGGGCGAGCTCGCCTGCCAGCCGGTTGGCCTCGCCGGTCAGCCGGGCGATCTCGTCGCGCAGCTGGCCTGCCTCGGCGCGCAGCTGGTCGATCTCGGCGTGCGCGTGGGCGAGCTCGCCCGCCGCCCGGTTGGCCTCGGCGGTCAGCCGGGCGATCTCGTCGCGCAGCTGGCCCGCCCCGGCGTGCAGCTGGTCGATCTCGCTGTGCGCGTGGGCGAGCTCGCCTGCCAGCCGGTTGGCCTCGCCGGTCAGCCGGGCGATCTCGTCGCGCAGCTGGGCCGTCTCCTGATCTCGGAGTTCGAGCCGCAGCTCGAGCTCGGGGACTGCGTCGAGCCGGCGAAGGAGCTCGTGCAGCCTCGACACGTACCCTGCGTCGAGGAGGAGAGGCCTCGAGTCCCATTGCGCGACGATCTGGCGCCGCGTCTCCTCCCAGACCTCCGGCGGGTGCACGGTCTTCGAGTTCTCCGCGTTCGCCCAGACGCGCAGCATCGCGGCGATCGTCGGCGCGCTGGCCACGCCGCAGATCTCGGCGGAGCGCAGCAGGTGGTCCCAGTCCTCGAGCACGGGGAGGGACTCGTCCCATGTCTGGCCGAGGTCGGTGACCACCCAGCGCGGGACGGCGTAGCCGTTGTTCGGGGTGAGGTTGTCGCGCAGGTGAGCGATGTGGTCGAACGTGAGCGGGTAGTCCACGCGGGGCCTGCTGAGGACGTCGTAGCCGTCCTCTCCGCCCCACGCGCCCGGCGCCGACGCGATCTGCTGGGTCGCGACGCCCACTCGGAGCGCGTGCCCGGGCGCGCGCTCCGAGTGGGCGCGCAGGGTCTCGACCCAGTGGGCGAACACGAGGTCGTCGTCGTCGAGCGTCGCGAGGTAGTGCCCGCGCGCAGCTCGTGCCCCCATGTTCAGCGGCCGGCACCGCCCGCCGCCGGAGACCTCCACGACGCGGACCCGGCTCGCAAAGGACGGGTGGAACTCGGCGACCAGCTCCTCGATGCGGCCGGTCACGCCAGGCTCGGGATCGTGGACGATGACGAGCACCTCGAAGTCGGCGCAGCGCTGCGCGGCGAGGCAGAGGAGCGTCTCTTGGAGCGTCTCTTGGCGCTTCCCCTGGGTCCGCACGAGCACCGACAGGAACGGCGCCGCGGTGACGGCGTCGACCCCAGGGTCGGGAGGCTCGGGCATCACCGCCTCGTACAGCCGCACGAGCCGTACGACCGACGCACCCGGACCTGCCAGCTGCCGCAGCGCGGCGAGCTGCGCGCCGACCGGGGTGGTCCGCTCCAGCGGCACCGCATCCGCCGGGAAGTGCTGGTCAGAGTCGCTGAGCGCCACGTCTTCTGCGTCCACCTCCGCCCAGCCGAGCGCGGCCATGGTGGAGCCGAGCGAGGCGGCGGAGAAGCGCCGGAGGTGGGCGTCGTCGAGCACGCCGCCGGGCCGGGGCTCCCAACGTCCGAGGAGCAGCTTCGTCCCGACGTCCACGTGGGTGACGTTGGGCACGCCCAGCGCGAGCGGCGCGCCGGTCTGCTCGCCGAACCAGTGCGCGGCCCGGAGCAGCGCGGCCGGGTCCGAGACCCGCGCCGGCAGGTCCCCGAGCCACACCGCCGCCACGTGGCGCTCGCCGGCGGCGGCGACGAGGGACTCGAAGACGGCGTCGGGGTCCGAGAGCTCGCCGGTCACGGCCTCGGCGCCCAGGGCGCTGAGCCGCTCGGCCCCCGTCTGGCCGGCGGCGACGCAGAGGGGGACGAGCCCCGACGCGTGCAGCGCCGCGACCGCTCCGCCGTCGTCGGCGACGAGGTCGACCACGACGGCCCCCGGCGCGCACCCGCGCCGGTGCAGCAGCTCGAGAAGCGCCTGCAGAGGGTCGGGGGGAGGCCCGCTCATGGCTCGGCGTCGCTCATGGTTCGTCGCCGCTCATGGATCGGCGTAGGAGAAGCGATGGCGCGCGTAGTCGTCCCCGTGGAACTCCCCGACGCGGTGGTCGGGGTCGATCGGCTCGGGCATCCCTCCGGCCTCGATGCGCGCGCGGAGCTCGGCCGCCGCCGTGCGCGAGACCTCGTCGCCGGCCGCCTCGAGGCGCGCGAGGCGCTCGAGCGCCAGGTCCTTGCGGCCGTAGCGCCAGGGGAGGAGGACGCTCACGAGCGCCGACTG
>DAHVLW010000013.1:0-2116 GCA_027320205.1 Acidimicrobiaceae bacterium | reverse complement strand
GCTCCTCGCCGCGATCCCCGTAGTAGCCGACGGCCGACATCACGACGAGCACCGGTTGCCGGCCCGGCAACGCCGCGACGGCTCGGGCGACGACGTCCGTGGTCGCTACCCGGCTGGCGCGGATCCGCTCCCGCTTCGCGGCGCTCCAGCGCCACGGCGTGATCGGCTCGCCGGCGAGGTGGAACACGACGTCGACCTCGCCGAGCGCGACGCCGCAGCGGGGCTCGACGAGGCGGCGACCCTCGAGGTCCAAGGCCGCGTCCGCGGGGCGCGGATCACGCCGCACGAGCCGGGTGACCTCGTGGCCCTCGGATGTGAGCCGGGCGACGAGGGCGCTTCCGAGGAAGCCCGACGCCCCGCTGACCATCGCTCTCATGTCGAGCCGGCTCGCCGCCAGCGCAGGTACCCGACCATCAGGTCGTCCAGGTCGCCGTCGAGCACGGCGTCGACGTTGCCGGTCTCGACCTCGCTCCTGAGGTCCTTGACGAGCTGGTACGGCGCGAGCACGTAGGAGCGGATCTGGTTGCCCCACTCGACCTTGGCCTGGGGCCCCGTCAGCGCCGACAGCTCGGCCCGGCGCTCCTCCCGCTGCACCTCGGCCAGCTTGGCGGCGAGGATCTGGAGCGCCTTGGCCTTGTTCTGGTGCTGGCTGCGCTCGTTCTGCACGGCGACGACGATCCCGGTCGGGAGGTGCGTGATCCTCACTGCCGAGTCGGTGACGTTGACGTGCTGTCCGCCGGCGCCGGAGGAGCGGTAGGTATCGATCCGCAGCTCCTTCTCGTCGATCTCCACCTCCCCGGAGAGATCCTCGAGGAACGGCGCGACCTCGAGAGAGGCGAAGCTCGTCTGGCGACGGTGCTGGGAGTCGAACGGCGACATGCGGACGAGGCGGTGCACGCCGCGCTCGGCGGCGAGCAGGCCGTAGGCGAAGCGTCCCCGCACGATGAAGGTCGCCGAGAGGATCCCGGCCTCCTGGCCGGGCGAGACCTCGTCGAGCTCGACCTCGAACCCGCGGCGCTCGGCCCACCGGAGGTACATCCGCAAGAGCATCTCCGCCCAGTCCTGGGCGTCGGTCCCGCCGGCGCCGGCGTGGATCTCGGCCACGGCGTCCCGCTCGTCGTGCTCCCCCGCGAACAGGCTGCGCAGCTCGAGGTCCGACAGCTCGCGCTCGATCCCTCCGGCCGCCTCCTCGAGCTCGTCGGCGAGCCCGGCCAGCTCCTCGGCGCCCTCCTCGGTCGCCAGCTCGTGCAGCCCGACGGCATCGTCGAGCTTGCGCCCGAGGTCCTCGAGGCGCTCCACGTCGCTCTTCGCCCGCCCGTAGGCGGCGGTCACCTCCCGGGCACGTTCGGCGTCGGTCCAGAGGTCCGGCGCCGCGACCTCGAGCTCGAGCCGTGCGAGCTGGTCCCTGATCTCGTCAAGGTGGAGGTAGCCGGCGGCGGCAGCGAAGCGGCGTCGCAGGTCGGCGAGGCGCTCGCCGACCTCGGGGCGGTCGTCGCCCCTGCCAGCCGGCGCGCCCGAGAGGCTCACGGGCACCGGCAGCTACTCCGCGCCGTGACAGAGCTTGTACTTCTTGCCGCTCCCGCACCAGCACTGGTCGTTGCGGCCGACCTTGCGAGGAAGGGCGCCCGGGCGCGACGCCCCGGCGAGCGGTGCCCGCGAGAACGCTGCTCCGCCCGGGGCACGCCCGGGCGGCGGCGCAGGCGCGCCCGCCGGCAGGGTCGAGCGCTGCGGGCCGGGGCGCGCCGGCGCAGGCGTCTCGCTCGGTGCCGCCGGCGGGCCACCTTGCGGAGCGACGGCTGGAGCAGGGGACGGCGCGCCGCCGGCAGGACCGGGAACCTGCCCGGCGAGCGGGGCGGCGCCAATCGCCGGAGCCGCCGGGAACCCTCGGGCCGCGGCGCCCGCCGCGGCCACGTCGAAGCCGACGGCCGGTTCGGCCGCCGCCTCGAAGCTCGCCTGGGTGAAATCGGGCGCCGCTTCCTGCTCGACGAGGAGCTGCACGTGCATCACGTAGCGCAGGTAGTCGTCGTCGATCGCATCCATCAGCTGGCCGAACATCTCGAAGCCCTCCCGCTGCCAGGCCACGAGCGGATCGGTCTGGGCGATGCCGCGCAGGTGG
>DAHVLW010000005.1:0-2323 GCA_027320205.1 Acidimicrobiaceae bacterium | reverse complement strand
GCCGCGCCCGCCGCGCCCGCTGATCAGGCAGAGCTCGTCGGCTACCTGCGCCAGATGGTGCTGATCCGCACGTTCGAGCTGCGCGCCGCGGAGATGTACCAGCGGGCACGCATCGGCGGCTACTGCCATCTCAACCTCGGCGAGGAGGCGACGGTCGTGGGGCTCGCCGCCGCCCTCGAGCAACGCGACTTCCTGTTCGCCACCTACCGCGAGCACGGCTACGCCATCGCCCGCGGGGTGTCGCCGCGGCGGGTGATGGCTGAGCTGTTCGGCAAGCGCGACGGCGTCTCGGGCGGCTGGGGCGGCTCGATGCACATATTCGACGCCTCGGTCCACCTGCTCGGCGGCTACGGCATCGTCGGCGGGCAGCTCCCGCCGGCGACCGGGGCGGCCCTCGCCGTCGCGCTGCGCACACCGCCGGGGTCGGAGAGCCCCGCGGTGATGTGCCTGCTCGGCGACGGCACGACGAACATCGGGTCCTTCCACGAGAGCCTCAATCTCGCCGCGGTCTGGCGCCTGCCGATCGTCTTCGTCGTCGTCAACAACGGCCTCGGAATGGGGACAACCGTCGAGGCGGCGTCCGCCGAGCCCGAGCTCTACCGCCGCGGTGCCGCCTACCGCATCCCGGGCTCGCGGGTCGACGGCGACGACGTGCTCGCCGTCCGTGACGCGGCGCGCTCCGCCCTCGACCGGGCGCGCAACGACCGCCAGCCGATGCTGCTCGAGACGGTGAGCGAGCGGTTGCGGGGCCACTCCGTCGTGGACCCCGCCCGCTACCGCACGCCCGACGAGGTCGAGGCGGCGCGCCGCGCCGATCCTGTGCCGGCGCTGCGGGCGCGCCTCGTCGGGGCCGGCGCGCTCGACGAGGCGGCAGCCGTGGCGATCGAGGCCGACGCCGCGGCGACGGTCGACGACGCCGTCGCCTTCGCCGAGGAGAGCCCAGACCCCGACGTGGGGCGGCTGTTCGCGAACGTCTACGCCACACCGGTCGCCAACGCGGCGAAGGCGCTGCCGGGAGATCCCCTGTTTGCCCCGGGGGAGCTCGACGATCTCGACGATCTCGACGATCTCCCCCGGGGCGCATGACCGCCGATGGCCGTCGTCACCTACCGCCAGGCGCTCCACGACACGCTCGCCGCCGAGATGCGGCGCGACGAGTCGGTGCTGCTGATGGGCGAGGAGATCGGCCGGTTCGAAGGCTCGTACAAGATCACCGCCGGGCTGCTCGCCGAGTTCGGGCCCGAGCGCGTGCGTGACACGCCGATCTCGGAGGAGGGCTTCGTCGGGGCGGCGATCGGAGCGGCGATGCTCGGGCTGCGCCCGGTCGTCGAGATCATGACGATCAACTTCAGCCTCCTTGCGATCGACCAGATCGTCAACCACGCGGCCAAGATCCGTGCGATGTTCGGGGGGCAGGCCTCCGTGCCGATGGTCATCCGCACCCCGGGCGGCGGCGGCCAGCAGCTCGGTGCCAGCCACTCGCAGAACATCGAGGTCTTCTACGCGCACATTCCCGGCCTGAAGGTCGTCGTGCCCTCGACACCTGCCGACGCGAAGGGACTGCTCACCGCGGCCATCCGTGACGACGACCCCGTCCTTGTCATCGAGAACCTCGGCCTGTACAGCACGAAAGGCGAGGTGCCCGACGGCGAGCACCTCGTCGAGATCGGTCGCGCCGCCATCGCGCGGCCCGGCGAGGACATCACGATCGTCGCCTACTCCCGGGCCGTGATGGTCGCCCTCGCCGCCGCCCAGAACCTCGGGCGCGACGGCGTCTCGGCCGAGGTCGTCGACCTTCGCAGCCTCAGGCCGCTCGACCGCCGGACCGTCGTCGCCTCTGCCCGCAAGACCTCTCGCGTCGTCGTCCTCGAGGACGACTGGCTGAGCTACGGCATCGGCGCCGAGCTCGCGGCGACGATCCAGGAGGGGGCGTTCGACTACCTCGACGCGCCGGTGCGCCGGGTCGCGGCGGCCGAGGTGCCTGTCCCCTACGCCAAGCCGCTCGAGAACGCCGTGCTCCCCGACGCCGCGGCGCTCACCAAGGTGATCGGCGAGATGCTCGACGCCACGGCGTTCGACCGGTAGCCGGAGCCGGGATGGCCGAGATCCGCATGCCGCGGCTCTCCGACACGATGGAGGAGGGCACGATCGCCCGCTGGCTGAAGCAGCCGGGCGACGAGGTGGCGCGGGGCGACGTGCTCGCCGAGATCGAGACCGACAAGGCGACGATGGACCTCGAGGCCTACGACGCCGGCGTGCTCGAGCAGATCCTCCTGCCCGAGGGTGAGTCGGCGCCGATCGGCGCGGTCGTGGCCGTCGTCGG
>DAHVLW010000003.1:0-3233 GCA_027320205.1 Acidimicrobiaceae bacterium | reverse complement strand
CCGACGACGTCATCGCGACGGTCGCCACCCGGCTCTCGGGCGGAGGCGACGACGTCATCGTCGTGACCGGCGACCGTGACTCGTTCCAGCTCGTCGAGGACCCGCACGTCAAGGTCCTCTACAACCGTCGCGGGGTCAGCGACTACGTGCTGTACGACGAGGCCGGGATAGAGGAGCGCACCGGCGTCCCTCCGCCGAGCTACCCCCTGCTCGCCGCCCTGCGAGGCGACCCTTCGGACAACCTGCCGGGAGTGCCCGGGGTCGGCGAGAAGACCGCCGCCAAGCTCGTCGAGACCTACGGCGACCTCGACGCCCTCTACGCGCATCTCGCGGAGCTCTCCCCGAAGCTGCGCGAGTCGCTCGCCTCGCACGAGGGCCAGGTCCGCCTCAACCTCCGGCTGATCCCGCTCGTGCGCGACGTGCCGCTCGGGCTCGACGCCGACCCGAGGGCGGCGATGGTCGTCGGCGGCGCGACGGACCGCGACGGCCTCGAGCGGCTCTTCGCCTTCCTCGAGATGCGCACGCCGAAGGAGCGGCTCTTCGACGTCCTCGATCGCTACGGACCGGCCGGTGGCGCGACGGCCGGCGGGGCGCCTGCGACGCTCGGCGCCCGCGAAGTCGTCGTGCTCGACGAGCCGAGGGAGGCGGCGCGCTTCCTCGCCGAGCTCGGCGCATCCGGCGCCGACGTCATTTGCGAGCCGCAGTGGTCCGGCCAGCCGGGTCGCTCAGCGCTGGAGTGGCTCGCCCTCGCCGCCCGGCATGGCGCGAGCGCCGCGCTTCTCTCGGGCCCGGTGGTCGCCGAGCCGGAGGTCGTCGCCGCGCTCGTCCCCCTCGTCGGGGGTCGCGCGCCGCGCACGAGCGGGCATCGGGTGAAGGAGCTGATGCGGGCGCTCCTGCCCGACGGCGTCGACGTCCGGTCGCTCGACCTCGACACCGGCGTCGCCGCCTATCTCGTCGACTCCACCGTCGGCCAGCCGGACCTCGCCGAGCTCGCCGGGCGCTTCCACGTCCCTCTCGCCGGCGAGCCGCCGGCCGACGGTCGTCTCCCGCTCGGCCCGGGCACCGGCGACGAGGTGCCGCCCGCGGCCGCGGCCGGCCGGCGCCTCGCCGCCCTCGCCGCCCTCGCCGACCTCGTCGGGACCGAGCTGGACCGCGTCGGCGCGCGCCGGCTCTACGAGGAGGTCGAGCGGCCCCTCGTACGGGTCCTCGCGAGGATGGAGGTCGCCGGCATCGGCGTCGACGTCGAGCGCCTGCGCACCATCAACGCCGAGCTCACCGCAGAGGCCAGGGAGCTCGAGGCCGGGGTCCAGCGCATCGCCGGCGAGAAGTTCAACGTCAACTCGACCCAGCAGCTCCGTCACGTCCTCTACGAGCGGCTGCGCCTCAGCCCGGGGCGGCGGACGAAGACCGGGTACTCGACGGACGCGGCGACGCTCGAGAAGCTGCGCGAGAGCGACGGCACGGGCATCGTCGACGCGCTCCTGCGCTATCGCGAGGTGGAGAAGCTGCGCTCGACCTACGGCGAGGGCCTCCTCGCCGAGGTCGCACCTGACGGGCGGATCCACGCCTCGTTCAACCAGACGGTCGCCCGCACCGGCCGCCTCTCGTCCGACCAGCCGAACCTCCACAACATCCCCGTGCGCACCGACTCCGGCCGCCGGTTCAGGGAGGCGTTCGTCCCGGCGCCGGGGTGCGGGCTGCTCGTCGCCGACTACAACCAGATCGAGCTGCGGGTGATCGCGCACCTCTCGGGCGACACTGGGCTCGTCGAGGCGTTCCGAGCCGGGCGCGACATCCACACGGCGACGGCGACGCGCGTCTTCGGCGTCGAGCCGTCGCAGGTCACGGTCGCGCAGCGCTCGAAGGCGAAGATGATCTCCTACGGGCTCGCCTACGGCATGGAGGCCTACGGCCTCTCGCAGCGGCTCGGCGTGCCGGTCGAGGAGGCGACGGCGATCCTCGAGCAGTACTTCGCCGCCTTCCCTGCCGTCCGCGCCTACATGGACGCGACGGTCGCCGAGGCGAAGCGGCGCGGCTACACCGAGACGCTCACCGGGCGGCGCCGCTACCTGCCCGAGCTGGCGTCGGACAACTTCAGGGTGCGCCAGGCGGCCGAGCGGCAGGCGATGAACTCGGGGATCCAGGGGCTCGCGGCAGACCTGTTCAAGAAGGCGCTCGTCCGCCTCGACGCCGCGCTCGAGGAGGCGGGGCTCGAGGCGCGCATCGTGCTCCAGGTGCACGACGAGGTGCTCGTCGAGGCCCCTGAGGCCGAGCAGGAGCGGGTGGGGGAGCTCACGCTCGAGGCGATGCGCGATGCGCTGCCGCTCGACGTGCCGCTCGAGGTCCATTGCGCGTGGGGCCCGAGCTGGGCTGACGCAAAGCAGGCCTGATCCTGCGGTGTAGCATGCTTCGTCCGTTTCCGTGGCCGCCGGTGGCGAGGGGCGCTGCGCCCGAAGCCGCAGGCGGGCGTATGAGCCCGAGGCGATCCCCAGCACATGCCCGACGAAGCAACGACAACCGATCCCGGCCCGACTGGCGCGCCAGTCCAGCCGACCATGCCTCCCGCTGCGACGGCGGCCGGTGCGCCTGCGGCGACGACGGCGAGGGAGGCGGGAGCGCGCAACGACCAGATGGGCACGTTTGACGCCGAAGGCGTCTACACGCCGAGGACCGTCGTCGAGGACGACCTCGGCTCGCTCTCCTTCGACGACGCGGTGAACCAGACCATCGTCGAGTTCGAGGACGGCGACATCGTCACCGGCACGGTGGTCAAGGTGGACAAGGACGAGGTCCTTCTCGACATCGGCTTCAAGTCCGAGGGCGTGATCCCGGCGCGGGAGCTGTCCATCCGGCACGACGTCGACCCGTCGGACGTGGTCAGTCTCGGCGAGCAGGTCGAAGCCCTCGTGCTCCAGAAGGAGGACAAGGAGGGGCGCCTCATCCTCTCCAAGAAGCGGGCGCAGTACGAGCGTGCGTGGGGCCAGATCGAGAAGATCAAGGATGCCAACGGCGTCGTCCGCGGCCCGGTCATCGAGGTCGTCAAGGGCGGCCTGATCATCGACATCGGACTGCGCGGGTTCCTTCCGGCGTCCCTCGTGGAGCTGCGGCGGGTCCGCGACCTGCAGCCCTACATCGGTCGCGTCCTCGAGGCGAAGATCATCGAGCTGGACAAGAACCGGAACAACGTGGTGCTCTCGCGGCGAGCCTGGCTCGAAGAGACGCAGCGCGAGCAG
>DAHVLW010000317.1:0-4849 GCA_027320205.1 Acidimicrobiaceae bacterium | reverse complement strand
TGCTGCTGGCCCCCGGAGAGATGGCCCATACGCACGTCGGCGAAGCCCGCCGCGTGGACGGCGCGCAGCGTCTCGCCGACGACCTCCCTACGGTGCCGTCGCGCCAGGGGAACGCCGAGGCGGTGGCCGTCGACGCCGAGGCCCACGACGTCGCGCGCCCTCAGGGGGAGGTCGTCGTCGACGACGACCTTCTGCGGCAGGTACCCGAGGAGACGCCGCCGGGGGTCGCGCGGCTCGCCGCATACGAGGATCCGCCCGCCCTCGGGCTGCTCGAGGCCGAGGACGACCCTGAGCAGCGTCGTCTTGCCGGCGCCGTTCGACCCGATCAGCCCGGCGACCTCGCCCGCCCTGATCGAGAAGGTGACGTCCCGGAGGATCCGCCGCCCGCCCAGGCTGACCGACACGCCCTCGACACGCAGCACCTCGTCCGCCGCTGCGGCGCCGTCCGAGCGACCGGCGCCGCGGGCAGCTGCCCCGGCAGAGGTCGCGGTGATCGGGTGCTGCTGCATCGCCTCCTCACCCGGCAGGGACTCGCGCATGGTCATCCCGCTCACAGCCGTTCCGTCGAGCGGCCGTGGACGAGGGCAGCATCGAGCGCCCGCGTCTCGGCGAGCATCCAGGACTGGTAGTCATAGCCGGGGGCCGGCATCGTCTCGTAGACCCCGACCACCGGGACGCCGCTTCGCTGCGCCAGGGCGAGCAGGGACTCGGTCAGCGGGTCGGTCACCTGCTCGTTGTACAGAAGGGCGCGGACCTCGTGCCCGCTGATGATGCGCTCCTCGGTCGTCACGCCCTGCGGCGAGGGGTCCACGCCGTTCATGATCGCCGACTGCAGCGCCCACGGCGTCTCGTCGTTCAAGCCGCAGGCGCTGAGCAGGTAGTCGCCGACGGGCTCGGTCACGACAACCGGCGCGCCGTGGAGCCGGGCGCGGATCCCTGCGATCGCCGCCCGCCACGATCCGAGCGAGGTGTCGAAGCGGGCGGCGTTCTGCATGAAGTACGAGCGATGGGCAGGCTCGATGCCGACGAGGTCGCTGGCGACGGCGGACGCGACCGCCGGCATGGTCGCCGGCTTGTACCAAAGATGCGGGTTGCGGACGTTCGAGGCGAGCCCGAGCAGGCGAGCGACCTCGATGATCTTGCGCGTCCGGCTCGGCGAGGCCGACTCCACCCGGTTCATGAAGGTGTCGTAGCCGGCGCCGTTCTGGACGACGAGGCTCGCCGCGGCGACGACGCGGGCGACCGCAGGGCTCGCCTCGAAGGCGTGCGGGTCGGCGTTCGGGTTGCTCATGATCGAGGAGACGTCGACGTACTTGCCGCCGACCTGCGCGATCACGTCGGCGTACTGGTTCTCCGCCCCCACGGCGACGATACGGCGCGCGGCAGCGTGCCGGAGCGGGTGGGCGATGCCCGCGGCGGATGCGGCAGGTGCCACATGGACGACGGGGACGCCGCCCGGAAGCGCCAGGGCAAGGAATCCGACGAGCCGCACCGCGCTCCGGCGCGTTGGAGCCGCCCTCTGACCGCCCGCGCGGCCGGTTGCCGTCGCGACCCGGCGCTTTCGTCGCCGGCAGGGTGCAAACGACGATCCCGGCAAGCTCAACCTCCCTCCCTCCGAGCCCCCCGTCGGTCCCTGAGATCGGAATGATAATCAGTCTCATTCTAGGGGGGCCAAGCCGCAACGCGCGCGGCGGTGACCGGGGGCCCTGCTCGCGTTGTCGGTCCAGGCCTATCGAGGTCGACGACGGGAGCTCCCCGGACCCCGGCGTGAGACGCTGCTGCGGGCCCGCCGCGCGGGCGGTCTGCCTTGCGGCGCTCAGCCGGTCGGGCGGGTCCTCGACAGCGGCGGCGGCGGCGATCTCGAGCTCCGCATCGGCGTGCCCTACAACCACCACTCCCTGCTCGCGACCGTCGAGGACGCCCTCGGCCTGCCGCTCCTCGCTGCGGCGCGCACTGCCCGCCCGATGGCGGCGTTCTTCTCGCGTCGATCCGTCGCTCGAGCTTGAGCCGGGCCGAGCGACATGCCTGAGGCGGGCGTAGGCTCCGGCGCGCCGGGTCGGGCGCTTCGGGAGGCGGTCCGCCGGCATGGGGCGCTCGGGAGGCGCCCTGACGAGGGAACCCGCAGGAGGGGCCATGAGCAAGGTGCGCGTGCTGGTCGGGACGAGGAAGGGTGCCTTCGTGCTCACCTCCGACGGCGCCAGGAACGACTGGAGCGTGAGCGGGCCGCACTTCGGCGGGTGGGAGATCTACCACCTGAAGGGATCCCCGGCGGACCCCGACCGGATCTACGCCTCGCAGTCGAGCGGCTGGTTCGGCCAGGTCGTGCAGCGGTCGGACGATGGCGGGAAGAGCTGGCAGCCGGTTGGCAACGAGTTCGCCTATGCAAGCGTCCCCGGCACGCATCAGTGGTACGACGGCACGCCGCACCCATGGGAGTTCGCTCGCGTCTGGCACCTGGAGCCGTCGCTCGACGACCCGGACGTCGTCTACGCCGGCGTCGAGGACGCGGCGCTGTTCCGCACGACGGACGGGGGGCGGAGCTGGCAGGAGCTCGCCGGGCTGCGGACCCAGGAGACCGGCCCCTCATGGCAGCCGGGCGCCGGCGGGATGTGCCTGCACACGATCCTGCTCGACGCGCGCCGCACCGGCCGGATGTACGCGGCGATCTCAGCCGCGGGCGCCTTCCGCAGCGACGACGGCGGCGAGTCCTGGCGCCCGATCAACCGCGGGCTCCGCTCCCGGCAGATCCCCGACGAGGAGGCCGAAGTCGGCCACTGCGTCCACCGCATAGCCGGCAACCCGGCCCGGCCCGAGCTCCTGTTCATGCAGAAGCACTGGGACGTCATGCGCAGCGACGACGGCGGCGAGTCCTGGCGCGAAGTGAGCGGCGACCTCCCGAGCGACTTCGGATTCCCGATCGACGTCCATGCCCACGAGCCCGAGACCGTCTACGTGGTCCCGATCAAGAGCGACTCGGAGCACTACCCGCCCGACGGTCGGCTCCGCGTCTACCGGAGCCGCACCGGGGGCGGCGAGTGGGAGCCGCTGACCAAAGGTCTCCCGCAGGACAACTGCTACGTCAACGTGCTGCGCGACGCCATGGCGGTCGACTCGCTCGAGGGGTGCGGCATCTACTTCGGGACGACGGGTGGCCAGGTCTACGCCTCGTCCGACGCCGGCGGCACCTGGTCCGCGATCGTCCGGGACCTGCCGGCCGTGCTGTCGGTGGAGGTCCAGACCCTGCCGTGATCCGCGTCGTGCTCCCGCCGCACCTCCGGGTCCTCGCGCGGGTCGAGAGGGAGGTCGAGCTGGAGCTGCCGGCCGAGGCGACCCAGCGCGCCGTGATCGACGCGCTCGAGGTGCGCTTTCCCCAGCTGCGCGGCACGATCCGCGATCCGGCGACCATGCGGCGACGGCCCTTCGTCCGCTTCTTCGGCTGCGGCGAGGACCTCTCCCACGAGGATCCCGACGCCCCGCTGCCCCCGGCGATCGTCACCGGGAGCGAGCCCTATCTCGTCGTCGGCGCCATGGCCGGCGGCTGAGCCGTTCGAGGGAGCGAGCCGAAGCCCTCGGGACGGGTCCTTGGTCCCGCGGGAGGCCTTCGGCTCCCGGAGCGGCCCCGACGCCCCGGAGATCGTGACGTTCGACCCTGCCAGCCGATGGCGCCTTGCGCAACGATGAGGTGTACAGACGTGAGGGAGGTGGACGATCGATGAGGTGGCGGATTCCGTCCCTCGCGCCTTCGGCGATCGCCGCCAGGCGGCTCGTCCGGGAGTGCGAGGGCTTTCTGAAGGGCGAGGCGACCGGGGAGCTCTTCGGCGCCGCGCGTCCGGCGTGGGCATGCCTGCATCCGGTCGCCCATGGCGACCTGCGGCTGCTCGGGCGCCTCATGAGGCGGCAGCGCCAGGTGGCTCTTCTCGGCAGGCCCGAGCTCGACTGGTCGCTCGTCCGCCGGCGCCTCGCCGGCGATCTCCTGAGCGCTGCACGCGGGAACACCAGCCTGCTCAAGCGGATCCAGCGCAAGGCGCTCGTCCCCCTCGAGCTCTCGCTGCTCGAGCCGGCAACGGCCCCCTTGGATGCCGAGTCGCTCTACAGGCTGGCGCGCGCCGCGCTGGTCTCGGCGCTGCGCGACAGCGCCGGAAGCGGAGCCTGAGCACCGCCGCCGGCCTCGGTCGGCGGCGCAGGCGACACGAGCGCCGGCCTCAGTCGGCGGCGGTGAGCACGACCTTGAGGGCCCCGCTGCGCTCGGCGTCGGCGAAGGTCTCGTAGGCAGCCTCGATCTCTTCGCGCACGTACCGGTGGGTGACGAGCCCCTGGACGTCGAGCTGGCGGCTGCGGACGAGCTCGACGAGCGTCGGTATCGACGAGGTGTCGACGAGCCCGGTCGTGATGGTCACGTCCCTCGGCCAGATGCGCTCGAGGTGCAGCGTCGCCGGGACGGCGTGCGAGCCGATGCTTGCCACCCGACCACCGGGGCGCACGAGCTCGACGGCGGCCTCGAAGGCCGGGGCGACGCCCGCTGCCTCGATCGCGACGTCAGCCCCGAGGCCCCCGCTGACCGACCGCACCACGCCGAGGACGTCCTCCCGAGCCGGGTCGACGACGACGTCGGCGCCGAAGTGCTTGGCGGCGTCGCGCCGCGTGGCCGAGAGCTCCACGGCGATGACCCGGCTCGGCGCGAACAGCCTGGAGCACGCCACGGCTGCGAGCCCGACCGGTCCGGCGCCGACCACCACGACGACGTCGCCGGGGGCGACGCTCCCGGCGAGCACGCCGACCTCGTAGGCGGCCGGGACGACCGAGGCGAGCATGAGCGCCTCCTCGTCGCTCACCCCCGCGGGCACGGGGT
>DAHVLW010000316.1:0-1533 GCA_027320205.1 Acidimicrobiaceae bacterium | reverse complement strand
AGCCTCTCGTCGTCGTCTTCGACGACATCCACTGGGCCGAGCCGACCTTCCTCGACCTGATCGAGCACGTCGTCGACAGCTCGAGCGGGGCTGCGATCTTCCTCCTCTGCGCCGCCCGTCACGAGCTCCTCGACGAGCGGCCGGATTGGTGCGGCTCAAGCGGGAGCAGGCGGCGCATCGAGCTCGCCGAGCTCTCCCCGGCCGAGATCGCCGTCGTGGTCGAGAACCTGACCGAGGCGGCCCGGCTCCCCGAGTCGCTCCGGGCGAGGATCACCACCGTGGCCGAGGGGAACCCGCTCTACGTCGAGCAGATCGTCTCGATGCTCGCAGACGAGGGCGTGCTCCGCACAGACCGGGGTCATCTCGAGCTCGTCGGCGCGGCGGAGAGCGTCGCCATCCCCGACAGCATCTCGGTCCTCCTCGCCTCGCGCCTCGACCTCCTCGGCGACCAGCAGCTCGGGGTGCTGACCAGAGCATCGGTGATCGGCATGGAGTTCGGCGTCGACAGCCTCCTCGCCCTGGCCCCCGAAGGTGAGGAGCCTTCCGTGATCCACTCCTCGCTGGACGCACTGGAGGCCAAGCGCTTCGTGCGCCGGCGGGCGGCCGCCGGGGGGGGTGCGGGACCGACCGGTGCGGCCGGGGCCGGTGACGGTCCCGGGGTGCGGGAGGCCACCCACGAGTTCGCCCACGTGCTCGTGCGCAACGTCGCGTACGAGCGCCTCTTGAAGCGCAACCGCGCCGGGCTCCACGAGCGCTACGCGGACTGGCTCACCGATCGCAGCGCGACGCGCCTCGCAGAGCTCGAAGAGATCATCGGGTACCACCTCGAGCAGTCCTACCGCAGCCTCGGAGAGCTCGGTCCGCTGACCGACGCCGCGAGGGCCACGGGGAAGCGTGCCGCCGGGCACCTGGCGGCTGCAGGCGCACGGGCGCGCGGGCGCGCGGACATGCCGGCCGCGGCCAACCTCTTCCGGCGCGCCTCGGGGTTGCTCGCAGAGGACGACCCGGCGAGGCCGCGGCTCCTCCTCGGCGCCGGGGAGGCGCTCACCGAGGCCGGCGAGCTCGAGGCCGCCGACCGCGCCCTCGTCGCGGCACGGGACTCCGCGCTCGTGCTCGGCGACGCCGCGCTGGCCCGGGTGGCCAGGCTCGCGACGCAGTACCTCCGCTACACGACGGGGTCCGAGAGCGCGGAGCGCGTCCTGGGCGACGTCGAGCGGATGATGCCCGGCCTCGAGGCGGACGGGGACCACGACGGGCTCGCCCGCGCGTGGCGGCTCCTCGCCTATCTCCACTGGGCGGGCTCGAGGTACGGCAAGGGGTCGGAGGCGGCGGAGCGGGCGACCGAGCACGCGACCGCCGCCGGGGACGAGGTGCTCGCCCGGAGCTTCCTCGGCTCCCTCGCCACGGTCGCGGTGTTCGGGCCGACGCCGGTCGACGAGGCCGTCAAGATCTGCGAGTCCGTCATCGCCCGGACGCACGGCGACCGGAAGGCCACCGCGATCGCCGAGGCCGCCCTCGGCCACCTCGAGGCGA
>DAHVLW010000292.1:0-8605 GCA_027320205.1 Acidimicrobiaceae bacterium | reverse complement strand
GTGGATGACCGAGCCGGCCGCGAGGAAGAGCAGCGCCTTGTAGAAGGCATGGGTGAGCATGAGGAATATCGCCGCGACGTAGGCCCCCGAGCCAGCCGCGAGGAACATGTAGCCGAGCTGGGAGACCGTCGAGTACGCCAGGACCTTCTTGATGTCGTTCTGCGCGCAGGCCGCCGAAGCGCCGACGAAGGCGGTCGCGGCGCCGAACCAGGCGATGACGTGTGCCGCGTCCGGCGCCAGGTGGAGGATCGGATTGATCCGGCACATGAGGTACACGCCGGCGGTCACCATCGTCGCAGCGTGGATGAGCGCGGAGACCGGCGTCGGACCGGCCATTGCGTCGGCGAGCCAGGGGAAGAGCGGGATCTGCGCCGACTTGCCGACGGCGCCGAGGAACAGGAGCAGCGCGATGGCGACGAGGCTCGGCGTGCCGACGTGCCCGAGGCGGGCGAAGACCGTCGTGTACTGGAGGCTGCCGGTGCGCTCGAAGATCAGGAACAACCCGATGAGGAACCCGGCGTCGCCGACGCGGTTGAAGATCATCGCCTTCTTCCCCGCGCTGGCCGCCTCGTCGCGGTCGAACCAGAAGGCGATCAGGAAGTACGAGCACACCCCGACGCCCTCCCACCCGAAGAAGGAGAGCAGGAAGTTGTCCGCGAGGACGAGCATCAGCATCGCGAAGACGAAGAGGTTCAAGTACGTGAAGAACCTCGGGAATTGCTCGTCGTGCTCCATGTAGCCGATCGAGTACAGGTGGATCAGGGAGCTGACGCCGGTGACGAAGGCCGCCATCGTCATCGAGAGCGGGTCGACGAGGATGCCGGCGCTGACGCTCAACCGGTCGGCCCCGAGCCAGGTGAACCAGGTCTGGGTGAGCTCGCGATGCGCCGGCGCCTGCTGGAACAGGCCGACGAACACGATCACGGTGACGACGAACGACGCCGTCACGGCGATGGTCGCCACCCAGCCCGCGAGCGGGTTGCCGAGCCGTCGCCCGAAGGGGACGAGCACGGCGAAGCCCGCCAGCGGGAGCAGCGGTATGAGGAAGGCGGCGTGGATCACGGCGAGTCGGTCAGCCCTTCAGGATGTGCGCGTCGTCTGCGGTGGCCCCGACTCGCCTTCGGTAGATCGCCACGATGATCCCGAGCCCGACGACCACCTCGGCGGCCGCCACGACGAGCACGAAGAACACCGCGACCTGCCCCCCGACGTCGTCGAGCGCCCGGGCGAAGGTCACGAAGGTGAGGTTCGCGGCGTTCAGCATCAGCTCGACGCACATGAACATCACGATCACGTTGCGCCGGACCAGCAGCCCGACGACCCCGATGCTGAACAGCACGGCGGCAAGCGTGAGGTACCAGCTCGCGTGGACGCTCATGGCGAGCCCACCTCCTCCGGCTCCTTGCGGGGGTCGCCCGCGTCCCCGGCGGCCGGCGCCTCCCCGGCCGCCTCGCCGCCGGCGGACCCGTCGCCGGCGGGCGTGCCCGTCTCCGGTCCCGGGCGGGGCTCGCTGCGCCACCGCGGCTCGGTACGCGACGGCCGGCGCGCGAGCACGACCGCGCCGACGACCGCCAGGACGAGCAGCGCCGAAGTCACCTCGAACGGCACGAGATAGGCGGTGAAGACCGCCCGGCCGAGCTTCGCGACGTTCGACCCCGGCCCCTCGAGCCTCCCGGTCACCGAGCGGGCCCCGGTCACCCAGCGCGTCCGCGAGAACAGGACCACCTCGGCGAGCACCAGCAGCCCAATGCCGACGGCGACCAGGCGCTGGCCCCGGAAGACGTCGGCGATCACCCGCTCCTTCTGGTCCACGCCGAGGAGCATGATCACGAAGAGGAACAGCACGACGATCGCGCCGGTGTAGACGATCACCTGGATCGCGGCGAGGAACTCGGCGTTCTCCTCGACGAAGAGCACGGCGATGCCGAAGAGGGTCATGACGAGCGAGAGCGCGGCGTGCACCGGGTTGCGCATCAGCACCACGCCGAGGGCGCCGGCGACGCATATCACGGCGGCGACGGCGAAGGTCAGGGCGTCGGGGATCGTCGCCGCTGCGAGAAGCGCGGGCGCCCCCGGCGTCATCGGACCCTCCCACCGAACCGCACGGGGATCTTGGCTCGGTTGACCTCGCGGACCGAGAAGTTGCCGGTCGCGTCGTCGTCACGCCGGCCGCTCTGGCCGCCCTCCGGTCGCCGTACGCCGTGACCGAGCTCTCCCGACCACTGCACCACGCCCTCGTACTCGGCCGAGCCCGCCGGCGAGGTGGCTCGCATCCACCCCGAGGTGTGCTGCTCCTCCCCCTCGCGCCAGTCCTCCCAGGGCTGGCGGCGGACGGCGCCGCTCTCGTCGACGAGCAGCTCTTTCCGCGTGTAGATCGCGTCGGCGCGGCTCGTGAAGGAGAACTCGAAGAGCTTCGACTCCGTGATCGCCTCGGTCGGGCACGCCTCGACGCAGAGGTCGCAGTGGATGCATCGGAGGTAGTTGATCTCGTAGACGAAGCCGAAGCGCTCGCCGGGCGAGTTGGGGTCGGCGGGGTCGTTGTCGGCACCGCGGACGTAGATGCAGTCGGCAGGGCAGGCGGCGGCGCAGAGCTCGCAGCCGATGCACTTCTCCATCCCGTCCTCGTAGCGGTTGAGGACGTGGCGGCCGTGCAGGCGAGGAGGCTTCGGGCGCTTCTCCTTCGGGTACTCGGTCGTCACGCGCGGCTCGAGCACCTGGGTGATCGCCTGCTTGAAGCCGCCGAAGAAGCGGAGGTCGTCGAA
This sequence comes from Acidimicrobiaceae bacterium, assembly GCA_027320205.1. GTDB lineage: Bacteria > Actinomycetota > Acidimicrobiia > Acidimicrobiales > Bog-793 > JAKAOD01. Next base: position 5,843 of record DAHVLW010000292.1, on the reverse strand, counting down.
GAGCCCCACGGTCAGCTCCTCGCCGCCGGGCCCGTCACCGGTTCCAGGCCGGCGAGCCTTCTCCTGCGACCGAGGCGCGCCGCCTGCCAGACGAGCACGGCGCCGACGACGAGGGCGCCGAGCAGCGCGAAGCCCCACGACACCGAGACGATGACCCCGGCGACGATGAGCAGCCAGCCGAGCGAGAGCGGGATCATCCGTTTCCAGCCGAGGTCCATCAGCTGGTCGTAGCGCAGGCGGGGCAACGCGGCCCGGATCCAGACCTGTACGTAGCAGAAGATCGTCGTCTTGCCGACGAACCACAGGATCGGCCACAGCCAGCGGACGACGTGGAAGCCGGGCCCGTCGGGGCCGCCGAAGAACAGCGTCACGGCGACGGCCGACATCGTGATCGTGTTCATGAACTCGGCGAGGTAGAAGAACGCGAAGCGCAGCGAGGAGTACTCGGTGTTGAACCCCCCGCCGAGCTCCTGCTCGCCCTCGACGAGGTCGAACGGCGGCCGGTTCATCTCGGCGGTCGAAGCGACGAAGAAGAGGACGAACGGCACGATCCCGAGCCGGATCACGTTCCACTGCCAGACGTGCTGCGCCTGGGACTCGACGATCGCCCGCGTCGAGAGCGAGTGCGACTCGAGGATCACCATCACGACGGTGAGCCCGATCACGGCCTCGTACGAGATCATCTGCGCCGAGGCGCGCACCGCGCCGAGCAGCGGGTACTTCGACCCTGACGACCAGCCCGCGAGCATCGCCGCGTAGACGGCGATCGAGCTCATCGCCAGCACGAAGAGGATGCCCATCGGCGGGTCGGCGACCTGGAGCTCGACGACGTGGTGGGCGATCGTCACCACCCCGCCGACGGGTACGACCGCGAAGACGAGGAAGGCTGGGACGACGGCCACCAGCGGGGCGAGGCGGAACACGACGCGCTCGGCGCGCGACGGGAGGAGGTCCTCCTTGAAGAACAGCTTCGTCCCGTCCGCAAGCGACTGGAGGATGCCGAACGGCCCGGCGCGGTTCGGGCCGATGCGGTCCTGCATGTCCGAGATCACCTTGCGCTCGAACCAGACCATCAGCATCGTCGAGACGAGCAGTGCCACGAAGGCGACGACTGCCTTCACGACGACGATCAGGACGACCGCGAGGCCGACCCCGTGAGCGAAGAGCGGGTCGCTCATGAGGGAGTCTCCAGCCTCACGTCGTTGACGGCGGCGGACGCGTCGAGGAGCTCCGACACCGCCTCCCCGACTCCCGACGTCATGACCACGACGCCGCGGTCGAGGGCCTCGTCGGCCACGACCGGCACGACGGCCTCGCCTCGGGCCGAGCGGACCCGTGCCCGGTCTCCGCTTCGGAGGCCGAGGCTCGCCAGCTCCGCGGGGTGCACCGCCAGCTCCGTCGGCGCCGCGAGCGGCGCGAGCGACGGGCACGTCGCGACGAGCGTGCCGCGGTCGTACAGCCGGCGCCGCACGACCAGTCGGTGGGAGTAGGCGTCGAGCCGCTCCGGGGAGGAGGGCTGGCCGCGCGCGGGGGCACCGAGCACCGCCGGCCGCGCCACCGACGGCTCCCGGCTCGCCACGCCCGAACGGGCAGCCTCGCCGAGACGCTCGCCGGCCGGCGCCTCGGCCGCGCCGACGCGCATCGGCGCCCCTTGCTCCTCGACGGAGGTGATCCCGGGAGTCGCCATGGGGTCGATACTCCCCGGCACGGCCAGGCCCCGCAAGGCGACCGGGGTCGGCGGGAGCGGAGCGACCACGCCGTCACGCGCTGCCTGGCTCGCGAGCAGGACCGAGTCGAGACCCCGGTAGGCGGGCGCGAGGCGGGCGATCTCGTCCGTGATCCCGTCGACGCTGTCGAAGCCCAGGTCGGCGCCAAGACGCCTGGCGAGCTCGCTCGCGACGACCCACGCCGGCCACGCCTGTCCCGGGGGCACGACCTTCTGTGCGAGCCGGCTGACGCGCCCTTCGAGGTTCGTCGTGGTCCCGGGGCGCTCGGCGTCGCCGGCCACGGGGAGCACGACGTCGGCGAGATCGGAGGAGGCGTCGGCGTGCGTGCCGATCGAGACGAGGAACGGGACGCTCTCGAGCGCTTCCTGGGCGAGGCGCCGGTCGGGGAAGTCCTCGAGGGGGTCGGCACCGAGAAGCACGAGCATCGCGAGCTCCCCCGCCGCGGCCGCACGCAGCATCCCCTCGGCGTCCCGGCCCCGTGCCCCGGGCAGCTCGGCACCCCAGGCGTGCGCGTACCAGGCTCGACCCTGCTCGAGCGCCACGCGCCCGGGAAGGACGCCGGGCGAAAGACCCATGTCGAGCGCGCCGAGGACGTTTCCCCGGCGAAGCGCCGGCAGGAAGCGCGCCCCCGGGAGGGCGTCGTGCAACAGGCCGGCGGACACGGCGGCGGCAGCCGCCGATTCCCCAGTCGACTGGCGACCGAGGACGACGACCACGCCGTCGCCGCGCCCCGCGCCCGTGCCGGGCGCCCGCTGTCCGGCCGGATCCTCGCCTGCCCCGCCCGCCAGGAGGGCGCGCGCCGCGGCGATCTCCGCCACGCCGGCACCTGCCGCTGCGGCCGGCACCACGGCCGCCGAGACGAGCGCCGCGACGAGCTGCGCCGCCTCTCCCGGCCGGCATCTCAGGCGGACCCTGGCAAGCGGCGCGAGCGACGTCGGCACCGGCGAGCAGTCGACCAGGGCCACGCCGGACTTCGCCGCCGCCCGCAGCCTGATGTACAGCACGGGGAGCTCCTCGCGGAGGTCTCCGGCGAGCAGGAGCACGACGCGCGCCGAGCATGCCTCCTCGATGGTCGCCCGTGGCAGGCCGAGGACGAGCTCGGCAGGCAACCCGTCGCCGAGCTGCGCGTCGAGCGAGTCGGTGCCGAGGACACCTCGGGCGAGCTTCGACCAGGCGTAGGCGTCCTCGTTCGACAGGCGCGCGCCGCCGAGGACGCCGATCGCCGCGCCGTCGCCGCGGCTTCGCGCCTGGCGGGTCCCGGCCGCGAGCTCGCCGATCGCTTCGTGCCAGCTCGCCGGCTCGAGGTCGCCTCCGCGGCGCACCCGCGGCTCGGTCAGGCGCGCCGGGGAGGCCACCGCCTCGAACCCGTAGCGCCCTTTGTCGCAGAGCCAGCTCTGGTTGACCGGAACGCAGTCCACGCCGAGATTGCGGACGAGCGACCCCGCCGAGGACTGGGCGGCCATCCTGCAACCGACCGAGCAGGTCGTGCAGGTGGTCTCCACCTGCTCGAGGTCCCACGGGCGCGCCTTGAAGCGGTAGGCAGGCGAGGTGAGCGCCCCGACCGGGCAGATCTGGACGGTGTTGCCGCTGAAGTACGACCCGAACGGCGCCGTCGGGAACGGCGCGACCTCGATGTGGTCGCCGCGGCCGAAGAAGTCGATCTGCGCCTCGCCGGCGATCTCCTCGGCGAAGCGCGTGCACCGGGCGCACTGGATGCAGCGCTCCCGGTCGAGGTAGACGAGCGGGCCGATCTCGATCGGCTTTGCCCAGTGCCGCTTCTCCTCGAGGAAGCGGCTCTCGCCGGGACCGTGCGAGAGGGCCTGGTCCTGGAGCGGGCACTCGCCGCCCTTGTCGCAGACTGGGCAGTCGAGCGGGTGGTTGAGGAGGAGGAACTCGAGCACGCCCTCCTGCGCCTTTCGCGCAGGCTCCGAGCGCGTGAGGATCTCCTGGCCCTCGGCGACCCTCGTGAAGCACGCCGGCTGGAGGCTGAAGCCGCGGGGGCCGGACACCTCGACCAGGCACATCCTGCACATGCCGACCTGCTCCATGTGCGGGTGGTAGCAAAAGCGCGGGATGTAGACCCCCGCACGCTCGGCCGCCTCGATGATCAGCTCGCCCGGCCGCGCCGCGACGGCGGAGCCGTCGACGGTCAGCTGCACGACCGCCTCCTCGCCGACGGCTGCAGCCGAGGGGTCGCTCATCGCCGCGCGCCCTCGGACGAGGTCCCGTACGGGCAGCGGCCGTCCTTGACGTGGAGGAGGAACTCGTCACGGAACATCCGGATGCCCGATGCCACCGAGGAGGGGATCGACGGACCGAGCACGCAGATCGTGGTCTGCCTGGGCGGCCAGGACACGCCCGGCGCGATGTTGTCGCACGCGTCCATCAAGACGTCGAGATCCTCCTCCCGTCCGCCGCCGAGCTCGATCCGCCGGAGCATCTTCTCGATCCAGCCGCTCCCCTCGCGGCATGGGGTGCACTGCCCGCAGGACTCCCGCCAGAAGAAGCGGGAGATCCGCCAGGCCGCACGCACGGCGCAGCTCGTCTCGTCCATCACGACGACCGAGCCCGAGCCGAGCATCGAGCCGGCGGCGCCGACGACGTCCTGGTCCAGGCCGAGCCCGAGGTGCTCCGGCCCGAACCACGGCGCCGACACGCCTCCGGGGATGAAGGCTTTCAGCTCCGCCCCTCCCCGGATCCCGCCGCCGAGCGAGGGGTCGTAGATGAGGTCGCGGAACGCCGTCTTCGACATCTCGAGCTCGTACCACCCCGGCCGCTCGACCCGCCCGGACAGTGCGAAGAGCCGAGTGCCGGCCGAGGAGCCCTGGCCGAGCGCCGCGAAGGCCGCGCCGCCGTGCAAGACGATCCACGGCAGGTTCGATACGGTCTCGACGTTGTTGACGACCGTCGGCTCACCGTAGAGGCCGATCGCCGCCGGAAAGTACGGGGGTTTGATGCGGGGAAAGCCCCGCTTTCCCTCCAGGCTCTCGAGCAGCGCCGTCTCCTCCCCGCAGATGTAGGCACCGGCACCGGGATGCACGACGAGGTCGACGGAGAACTCCGAGCCGAGGATGCGCGACCCCAACGCGCCGTGTGCGTAGGCCTCATTGCACGCTTGCTGCAACCTCTCGAGCCCGAGCGCGAACTCGCCCCGGCAGAAGATGAAAGCCTGTCGCGCGCCGATCGCGTATGCGGCGATGACGGCTCCTTCGATGATCTGGTGCGGGTCGTGCTCGATGAGGAGCCGATCCTTGAAGGTCGCCGGCTCGCTCTCGTCGCCGTTCACGACGAGGTAGGTCGTCGGCGACTTGCGCAGCATCGACCACTTCCGCCCGGCCGGGAAGCCCGCGCCGCCGCGGCCGAGCAGGCTCGCCTTGTTGACCTCCTCGTGCACCTCCTCCGGCGCCATCGCAAGGGCGGCGCGAAGCCCCTCGTAACCGCCGGTCTCGAGGTACCGCTCGAAGGTGTGGGAGTCCTCCTGCCGGACCCTCCGGCTGACGATGGGCGCCGCGGAGGTGATCACCGTCTCACGTCTCCCCCGTGGCCGCCCGTACCGCCTGCCTCGGCAGCGGCCCCGGCACCCCCCTCGCCGGCGGCGTCGCCGGCCCCGGCCGGTGTGCCGTCACCGTCGCCGGCCGGCTGGTGGGCCAGCAGGCCGACGGTCCGCTCCACCCGGCAGAGCACGCCGTGGGGAGGCACGACCTCCGAGAGGGCGCCGGAGCGAAGGTCCGCGACGAGCTTGTCGAACCCTGCCTCGTCGAGCGGGCCGAAGAAGCGGTGGTTGACCTGGACGCAGGGAGCGATGTCGCAGCCTGCGAGGCACTCGGACTCCTCGAGGGTGACCTCGCCGTCCTCGGTCGTCTGGCCGACGTGCACGCCGAGGTGGTCCTCGGCGTGCTCGAGCAGCTCGTAGGCGCCGGCGAGCATGCAGGCGATGTTGGTGCAGACCGCGACCACGTGGCGACCTGTCGGCTCGGTGTGCAGCATGTCGTAGAAGCTCGCCGTGCCCCGCACCTCTGCGGGGGTGATCCCGAGCAGCCCGGCGATGTCCTCGATGGCCTCCGGCGTCAGCCAGCCGTGCTGCGCCTGGGCCAGATGGCAGAGCGGGACGAGCGC
>DAHVLW010000280.1:0-7018 GCA_027320205.1 Acidimicrobiaceae bacterium | reverse complement strand
CGAGTCCGGGAGCCCTGCGACGGGGTCGCACGCGATTCACGAGCTCGAGCTCGAGAAGCTGCTCGACGAGTCGGTCGGGAGCGCGCCTGACCGGGCATAGGCCGGCGGCTCGCACGTCGGAGCACGTCGTCGTCGACGGCTCGAACATCGCGACCGAGGGCCGCTCGACTCCGAGCCTCGCCCAGCTGGAAGAGGCGGTGTCCGAGCTCAGGCGGGAGCTCCCGGACGCCGTCGTGACCGTCGTCGTCGACGCGACGTTCGCGCACCGGATCGACGTCGTGGAGCTGCCGCGCTTCGAGGAGGCGGCCTTGCGCGGCGGGTACGTCTACCCGCCCGCCGGGGCGATCGGTCGCGGCGACGCGTTCCTGCTGCGGATCGCGCAGCGCGTGTCGGGCATCGTGCTGTCGAACGACTCCTTCCAGGAGTTCCACGGGGAGCACGCCTGGCTCTTCGATCACGGCCGGCTGCTTGGCGCGACGCCGGTGCCGGGAGTCGGCTGGATCTTCGTTCCGCGCACACCTGTACGCGGGGCGCGCAGCCGGATCGCCGTTCGGGATGCGGCACGAGCGAAGGAGCAGGTCGTCAAGGCCATCGCAGCGGCGACGAAGGAAGCGGTCGAAGCCGAGGGTCCACCGGGTCGCTCCGAAGGCTCCAGTCGGCGGCGTGGCCGGCGAGGCGCTCCGGGGCCTCAGGCGGTGAACGATCCCACGACGTTCATCGGCTTCATCGCCGAGCACCCTCTCGGCGAGCAGATCGAGGCCCTGGTCGAGACCTTCACCTCGCACGGCGCCGTCGCCCGCTACGGGGACGTCCGCTGCTACGTGCCGCTGTCGGGACTCGGCCACCCTCCTCCGCGCTCGGCGCGCGAGGTGCTCAGGCGGGACGAGCAGCGGAAGTTCGTCGTCACGGCGCTCGACCCGTTCCGCCGGGGGGTGGAGCTGGCGCTCCCCGACATCGCGGTCGTCTCGGGTCACCCGAGTGAGGAGACCGTCGAGGCGGAGGTCCGCATGGCGCGCGTCCCGGCGAAGGCCGCGGCCGCGGCAGGAGGAGGAGTGCCGTCGAAGCGGGCGGCCAAGACCGTCGGCCCGATCGCGCACGCGGGTGCCACGCCGGCCAGGACCAGGGCAACGACGGCCCGAGCGACGGCCAAGGCTGCGAAGCCGGCGGCCAAGCCGGCGGCCAAGTCGGCGACCGAGGCCGCGATCCCCGAGGTCAAGGTGACCAGGTCGGCAGGGAGGGCCGCCGAGGCGGCGCCGGAGCCGGCGGCCGCACCGACGAAGGCCGCCAAGGGCACCAGGGCGGTGCCGAAGCCGGCGACCCCGGCGCCGAAGGTGGCCAAGGCGGCAAAGGCGGCAAAGGCGGCCCGGCCGGCGAAGGCGCCGGGCTCGGCGCGGGCAGCGGCCAAGACCGGAGCAGCCGGCGCGGCGGCGGCCGAGCCAGCAAGGGGGGCCAAGGTGGCGACTCCGGCGACGAAGGCCGCCAGCACCGCCAAGGCCGCCAAGGCGACCGCAGCCACGAAGGCCGCCAAGGCGACCGCGGCCACGAGGGCCGCCAAGGCGACCGCAGCCACGAAGGCCGCCAAGGCGACCGAAGCCACCGGGACGGTCGCCGGGTCGACCGGTCGCCGGGCGGGCCGGTAGCCGGCGGAGCGAGCCGGGCTCGCGGAGAGATCGAGGAGGTGGGATGGTGCTCCCCGCGCCGGAGGAGCTGCTGCCGCATCGACGCCCGTTCCTGTTCCTGAGCGAGATCGACGAGCTGGACCCCGGGGTCTCGGCGAAGGGTCGCTGGCGTCTGTCGGCCGACGACGCCTTTTTCGCCGGCCACTTCCCCGGCCGCCCGACATTGCCCGGCGTGCTCATGGTCGAGTCCCTCGCCCAGCTCGGCGCGGCGGCGCTGCTCGCGGACGACCGCTTCACCGGGCGGCTCCCGCTCTTCGGCGGGATCGACCGCGCCCGATTCCGCCGTCAGGCAGGCCCCGGAGACGTGCTCGAGCTGGAGGTACGCCTCGATCGGGTCAGCTCGCGCGCCGGTCGGGGGAGCGGGCGCGCGCTCGTCGCCGGCGAGCTGGCGTGCGAGGCCGACCTGCTGTTCGTCCTCGTCGAGCGGTGAGGCCCGCATGCGGCTTGCCACCTGGAACGTCAACTCCCTGAGGGCTCGCCTGTCCCGCGTCGAGGCGTGGCTCGCCGCGGCCCGGCCCGACGTCCTCTGCCTCCAGGAGACGAAGCTGTCAGACGAGGCGTTCCCCCGCGAGGTCTTCGACTCGCTCGGCTACGAGAGCGCCCATCACGGCACCGGCCGGTGGAACGGCGTCGCTATCGTGTCGCGCGTCGGGCTCGACGACGTGTGCGCCGGCTTCCACGACGACGACCCCGGCTCGCCCGGCGAGCCTCGCCTGCTGGCCGCGACCTGCGGCGGGGTTCGCGTCCTCAGCGTCTACGTCCCGAACGGGCGCCTCGTCGGATCGGAGTTCTACGAAGCGAAGCTCGACTGGCTCGAAAGGCTGCGGACCGAGCTCGACACGACCTGCGACGCGGGCGGCGCCGTGGCGGTCTGCGGCGACTTCAACGTCGCCCCAGAGGACCGCGACGTCTGGGACATCGGCCAGTTCGCCGGGGCGACGCACGTCAGCGCGCCCGAGCGGGCAGCGCTCGCCCGCGTCGTCGAGTGGGGGCTGCGCGACGTCGTGCGGGACAAGGCCCAGGGCGAGGTCGGCCCGTTCTCGTGGTGGGACTACCGGGGAGGCGCATTCCACAAGGGCGAGGGGATGCGGATCGACCTCGCGCTGCTCTCGGGCCCGCTTGCCGCGCGCGTCGAGCGGGCATTCGTCGACCGGGACGCGAGGAGGAAAGGTGCGCTCGCCGAGCCGCCCAGCGACCACGCCCCGGTCGTCGTCGACATCGCGACCTAGCGGACCGCTTGGCCCGAGGGCTCCTGCCGGGCGATGATGGGCGAGGCGGGTGGCACTTCCGAAGGAGGGACATGCGCACGGTCATCGCGGTGACCAACGTCAAGGGCGGCGTCGGCAAGACGACGTCCGCCGTGTACCTCGCAGCCGCGGCGATCCGGTCCGGACGTGGCCCGGTCGCCCTCGTCGACTCCGATCCCCAGGCCTCAGGTGCCGAGTGGCTCGAGCAGTCGCCGATCGACGGCGTGCGCCTCGTCGAGGCGCCGACCGCGCGTCTGCTGTCCCGGGCGATGGAGTCGGCCCCCGAGCGCCTCGTCGTGGTCGACTCGCCACCCGGCGACGAGAAGACCGTGCGGACGGCGCTCGAGCGCGCCGACGCCGTCGTCATCCCGACCCGAGTAGGCGGGCCCGAGCCGAGCCGCGTCCGCGCGACCATCGAGCTGCTCCCGGCGAGCACCCGGCGCGGCCTGGTGATCTGCGCCGCGAGGACCGGGACCCGCGACCTCGAGGAGACGCTGAGCAGCTGGGAGGACGAGGGGGAGGCTATCTGGGGCGTCGTTCCCGAGCGGGTCGCCATCGCCACCGGCGCCGACGCCCCGCTCAGCGTCGTCGGGCTCGTCCACTACGAGAACGTGCTGCTCCAGGCGCTCGACCGGAGCCGGAGGAGGGCGCAGGCCGGATGAGATCGGGGCGGCTCCCGCCGCCGCTCCCCCTCGTCCCGGTCGAGGAGCTCGCGGGCAGGCCGCACGTGATGGTGGACGGCGCGCCGCGGCCGGAGACGTTGCTCACCCTGAGCCACTGGCCGTCGGTCCCGACGCCCCCCGAGCTGGCGCGCGACCTCTCGGCGGAGATCGCCCTCGCCTATCTGTCCGAGCGCCGCCATTGGTGCGCCCAGGCCGAGGCGGTGTGCGTCGATCATCTCGACCAGGACGGTCTGGCCGCCGCCTTCGTCCTGGCGGACCCCGCCGGCGCCGCCGCGCGCGCCGCCCTGCTGGTCGAGGTGGCACGTGCCGGGGACTTCGCCGTCGTGCGCGACGATCGCGCGGCCCGCGTCGTCATGGCGCTCCAGGGACTGGAGGCGGCGGGGAAGGGCCTGACCGAGCTCCTCGAGCTCCTCCCCTCTCTCCTCGACGACCCCGCGAGCTACGAGGCGCACTACCGATCCGAGTTGGCGGGGCTGGAGGCGAGCCGTGCCGCGCTCGCATCCGGGAGCTGCACGCTGCGGGAGCTGCGCCCGGCGGGGCTGGCCGTCGTCGAGGTCGACGAGCGGCTCCCGAGCCTTGAGTGGCGGCGATTCGGCCGAGCCGGCGCCGGGCCGCTCCATCCGATGGCCCTGCACAACGCGACGGGTGCCGGTCGTGTCCTCGTCGTGCACGGCCCGCGCTTGCACTACCACGACCGCTACGAGACCTGGGTCCGGCTCGCGCGCCGCAGGCTGCCCCTACGCCGCGACCTCCTCCCGCTCGCCCTCCGGCTGACCGACGCAGAGGTGGACGGGCGGGCCTGGGCTGCCGACGCGCCATCCGTGCTCGAGCCGGCGCTCGCGCCGGCGGCCGGCGGGGAGAGCACGCTCGATCCCGCGTTCGTCGTCGAGACGATCTGCGCCTACATGCTCGAGGCGCCGGTCGCCTGGGACCCCTACCGGCCCGGCTGCGCGCTCGTCGCCCCGAGCGCCACCATCGCGCCCGCGCCGCGTAGAGCGAGGCGGCGCTGAGCTTCGGTTCGGGCAGCTGCGGGCCTCAGTAGACCGGCAGGCCCCAGAGCGGGAACCAGCGCTCGAGGTCGGGCTCGACGCTCAGGTCCTTGCCGAGCTCGGCCTTGAGCCTGAGCTCGGCCTCGTTGTCCCGGCGCTCGGCCCCGGCCGGCACGAAGGGGTAGAAGGTCCCCCTCTTGTAGAGGTAGACGAGGTAGGTGCTCGCCCGCACGGACCCACTCCGTCCGGGCGCCGATCCAGGCGCCGGTCCCGGGGCGAACCCGAACACGGAACAGAGCAGCTGCGGGCCGTAGCCGTGCTCCCGCAGCGTCGAGTTGACGAAGTGGGCGTGCGTCACGAGGTCGTCGAAGTCGGCGTCCCCGACCACGACCCACCGGTAGCCGTACTCGTCGGCCTCCTCGCTCAGCTTCGCCGACGCTCCCGAGCTGGCCCCCGCCAGCATCCCGGCGATCTCCTGCTCGGTCTCGGCGAATCCCTGCCCGGCCGACGGCTTGAAGCACACGCCCGCCTGGCCGGTCGGCACGAGGCCCTCGCTCGCCTCGAGCGTGATGCGCGCGCCGGGAAGGGCGAACAGCTTGTCGAGGTTCGCCTCGACCGGCTTCGTCCGGCCGAGGATGACGTCGAGGAGCCCCACGGCTAGGTCCTGGACCGGCGCTTTCTCTGAGCTGCTCGTCAGTCCCGGCTCACGCCGCGCCTCGACGCATCTCGGCGTCGAGCTTGGCGAGCTGGTCGAGACGCCGCTGGAGCGGCGGGTGGGTGGCGAACAGCGTCGAGATGCTCGCGCCCGGAGCGAGCGCCGGCGCGAAGAAGAAGGCGTTGAAATGCTCGGCGGCGCGCAGGTCGCGGCTCGGGATCCTCGACATCTCGCCGCTCACCTTGACCAGTGCCTGTGCGAGCAGCGCCGGCTGGCCTATGAGTATCGCGCCGGACCGGTCGGCGGCGAGCTCGCGGTAGCGGGAGAGCGTCCTGATCAGCACGAAGCTGATCGCGTAGATGACGGCCGAGACGAGCACCATGCCGAGCTCGATGAGGACCAGCTGGCCGCCGGCGTTGCTGTTGCCGCCGCGGCCGCCACCGCCGCGGCCGCCGCCGTACCCGCCCATCCCTCCGAACAGCCCGGCGAAGTAGAACATCCGGGTCATCAGCCCGGCGAGGATGCCGAGGAAGCTCGCGATCGTCATCACCGCGACGTCACGGTGCGCGACGTGGGACAGCTCGTGGGCGAGGACCGCCTCGAGCTCCGGCTCGTCCAGCCTGCGCAAGAGACCGGTCGTGACGCAGACGACGGCGTGCTTCTGGTCCCGCCCGGTCGCGAAGGCGTTCGGCATGTCGCTGTTCGCGATGGCGACCTGTGGGTGCGGCATGTCCGCCAGGGCGACCAGGCGGTCGATCACGGCGAACAGCTCGGTGCCCCCCGGCACGCGCGGCGCCTGGTCGCGCGTCACGATCCGGCCGCCCATCGAGTACAGGGCGATCCTGTCCGAGAAGAAGTACTGGACGAACAGGATCCCGAGGGCGAGGACGAGGATCAGCGCGAGCTTCACGTGGACCGCCACGAGGATCGCGACGAAGGCCGCGTAGAGCAGGCCGAGGAGGAAGACCGTCGAGAGCATGCGGGTGGTCAGGCCCTTGTCGGTCGGGTAACGGGTGCGTGCAGCCATTGTTCCTGCCTAGGTAGTACCGCTGAGCTTGGCGTCGCTCTCGGCGAGCAGCGCCTTGACCTCTGCGAGGCTCGCGCTCGGGCTCGGCAGCGCGAGGTCCGAGGGAACGATCCTCGAGGTGTCGAGCGGGTGACCCGAGGCCCGCACCTCCCGGAGGAGGGCTCCGAGCGCCGAGGAGAACGCCGTCTCGTCGCCGTCGACGATGGCCTGCTCGAGGGCGGCGTCCAGCTTTTCGAGCTGGGCGGCGTGGGCGTCGTCGACCTCGTACTGGCCTTCCTCCAGGACGCGCACGATCACGATCCCGCCCCCTGCCCGAGGCTGAACAGGTCGCCGCCCGCCTGCCCCGCCGCGGTCTCGGCCGTGTCGGCCGGCTCGCCGTCGACCGGCTCCTCGTCGTCCGTGGTGTCCGCGCCCGCGGCCGCCGTCCCCGGCGCAGCGGTCGGCCCTGCGCCGGCCGCGGCACCGGTCCCCGTCTCGATCGCCGCCTGGGGCGCGCCGGCTCCGGCCACCTGGGCGGGCGCGCCACTGCCGAGCTGGCTCTTCAGCTGGGCGAGCTCGAGCTCGACCTGCGAGGTCCGCGTTCCCTTGTCCAGCTCGGCCTGCAGCGGGTCGGTCGAGCCGGAGACGTCCTCAAGGGCGCCCGAGGACAGAAGCTCGTCGACCGCCCCGGCGCGGGCCTGCATGTTGGCGATCTTGTCGCGGGCCCGCTCCATCGCCAGGCCGGTGTCGCTCATCGAC
>DAHVLW010000259.1:0-13219 GCA_027320205.1 Acidimicrobiaceae bacterium | reverse complement strand
AATGCCGCCACGATCGGGCGCGCCAGGGGCGCGTAGACGCGGAGGAAGATGCGTAGCTCCGAGGCGCCGTCCATGCGGGCGGCCTCGCCGAGGTCTGCTGGCAGCCCGAGGAAGAACTGGCGGAGCAGGAAGGCGCCGAGTGCCGAGGCGATGTTGGGGACGATCAGCCCCTGGTAGGTGTTGAGCCAGTGGAGGTCGGAGAGGATCTGGACGACGGGGACGATCACCGTCGTGAAGGGGACCATCAAGCCGCAGAGCAGCGCGTAGAAGAGCACGCGCTTTCCGGGGAAGTCGTACATCGCGAAGGCGTAGCCGGCGAGAAGGCTCGACCCGATCTGCCCGAGCGTCGCACCGACGCTGAAGATCACGCTGTTCAAGAACCAGCGCCCGAAGGGGGCGGCGTCCCAGGCGCGGGGGATGTTGGCCCACTCGAACTGGCTCGGCCATAGTGAGGCGCGCAGGTCGAGGATCTGGCCGTTCGGCTTCACCGCCGTGCCGAGCATCCAGACCAGGGGGAAGACGACGACCACCACGGCGAGGCCGATCATCCCGTAGACGAGCAACCGGGACAGGAGCAAGCGGCGCCTAGGCGTCACGTCGTGCCCCCCGGCCGACGAAGCCGACCTGGACGAGGGTCACGCCGAGTGAGACGAGGAACAGGATCACACCCATCGCGTCGGCCTGCCCCGTGTTGAACTGGACGAAACCCTGGTTGAAGACGTCGTAGAGCACCGTCGTCGTCGCGCCGTTCGGCCCTCCGTTGGTGAGGACGTATATCTGGGTGAAGGTCTGCAGCCCGGTGAGCGTCGTGATCACCCAGATGAGCACGGTGCTCCGCCGGAGCAGCGGCCAGCGGACATGCCAGAACCGACCCCATGCGCCGGCCCCGTCGACGCTTGCCGCCTCGACGACGTCCTGGGGGAGCGTCTTCAACGCGGCGAGGTAGAGGATCACGTTCTCGCCGAAGAACTGCCATGCGCCGAAGGTCAGGATCATCAGCAGTGCGAGCGACGGCGACGACGTGAAGTCCGCCTGGTGCAGGCCGAGCGCGGAGAGTGCCCGGTTGACGAAGCCGAACTGGGGCGCGAACAGGTTGGCCCAGATCAGCGCCGTCGCCACGGTCGGCACGACGAGCGGGATGATGAACGGCGCCCGCAGCCGGTCGAGGCCCGGAAGCCGCATGCCGAGGAGCAGGGCGATCCCGAGGCCGAGGCCCATCGTGACGACGACGAAGCCCACGGTGTAGATCGCGGTCACGACAAGCGCGTGGTCGCCCCCCTGGTCGAGGGCGGCGCGGTAGTTCGCCAGCCCGACGTAGGAGAGCGACGTCGCGAAGACGCCCCCGCCGAAGAGGCTCCTGTAGGCGAGCATCCCGAGCGGGAGCAGCGAGAAGACCGCCGTCAGCCCGACGGCGGGCAGGACGAAGAGATAGGGCAGGGCGAGGGGCCGCCGGACCGCGCGACCCCTCGCCCCCATGCCGCCCACCGCCCGCGACGCCGGGCTGACCAAGCGGCCGCCCCCTGGTCGCACCGGTCAGCCGCGGCCGGCCGGCACGACGGAGGTGGCCCGAGGGGACTCGGGCACTAGCGGCTCTTCGCGAGCGCCTGGTCCGCCTCGTGCGCCGCGATGGACAGCGCCTTCGCCGGGGTCACGCTGCCTGCGATCGCGGCGTTGATCTCGGTCCAGAGGTCCTCGGACACGGCGGTGTACTCCGGCGAGATCGGCCGGACCTGGCCGTAGCGCTCGTCGGCGGCGAAGACCTTGTAGTACGGGTTCGACTCCGCCTTCTTGAGCAGCGGCTGGCCGAGCTGGGACGGGCTCGACGGGAGCCCGCCGTTCTGCTCGGCGAGGTAGGAGCCCTCCTTCGCCGTCGCGAGGAACTTGATGAAGTCGAGCCCAGCCTTGTCCTCCGCGGGCGTGGTCTTCAGAAGTGCGACGACGCCGATTCCGATGTTCGTCGCCTGACCCTTGCCGCCGGCCGGGTAGGGCGCGACGCCGTAGTCGAGCCCCTTCGGGACCTCGCCTTCGAGCCACGGGCCGTCGGTGATCATCGCCACGGCGTTGGAGCTGAAGGCCGTCGGCCCGTCGAAGTTGCCGTCGGCGGCAAAGCTCGTCGCCGGGGCGACCTTCTCGGTCCGCACCATGTCGACCCAGGTCGTGAGCGCCTTGACGCCGGCGGGGGAGTCGAAGGTCGCCTTGGTCTGGCTGGCGTTGAGCAGGCTCCCCCCGTCGCCCCAGAGCACCGGCTCGAAGTCGTAGGAGATCCACTCGGCGTCTCCCATCGGCACGTAGAACCCCCAGCGGTGCTGGGCGGGGTCGGTCAGCTTGGCGGCGTCGGCCTCGAGCTGGCTCCAGGTGCTCGGTGGTGAGGTGATGCCCGCTTTGGCGAAGTCCGTCTTGTTGTAGAAAAGGGCGATGTCGCCGACGCCGGCGAGCGCCATCCCGAGCTGCTTGCCCCGGTAGAACAGCGATGCCTTGATGCCCGGGTACAGCGCATTCGTCTGGGCCGTGAGGTCGCCGTTCAGCGGGATGAGCTTTCCGCTCTCCTCGATCAGTGGGAGGTCGGAAGGGTTCTGGTCGGTGAGCACCGTCGGCTGGGTGCCCGACTTCAACGCGGCGATGACCTTCGGGAGGTACTCGTCCGAGGTGGAGATGTACTGCCCGTTCGCCTTCTCGCCGGGATGGGATGCGTCGAAGGCGGCGTCGATCGCGGTGATCTCCTTCGGGTTGAACCCACTCGTCCAGTAGGTGAACGAGACCGGAGACGTCGCCGCTGCCGAGACCGCCCCGGATCCCACGACCGCCCCGAAGCCTGCGACCGTCACGGCGGCGACAGCTGCCAGCTGTTTCATACCTGCTCTCACGTTTCCCCCTTGCTCATCCTGGTTGGTGGTTCGGGTCGCATGGACCGTCTCAGCGGCCTTCGGCCGTCACGACGACTTGGAACGCCTCGGCGTAGTGCCCTTCTGCGAGCCCGGCAGCTTGTGCGACGCGCCGGCCCTCGGCCGCGACGCGACCGCTCAGCTGCTCCGCTCCCCCAGGGAGCTGGCTCACGTGACAGGCCAACGCGGCGAGCTTACGGTCGAGGCCGTCCGTGACGTCCATCGTCACCGTGGGCTGGGCCGGCGCGACGAGCCATACGGCCCCGACCTCGTGGGGCTCGAGTCCCTCGGCAAGCAGCTCGGAGAAGGCGAACGGGTTGCGGGCGTCGGGGTAGACGGCGCAGAGCGTGGCCTCGCCGACGGCGAGGTGGTCCGGGTGGTTCACCTGGACGCGGCTCGTCCAGTTGCGCACCGGGCTAGGGCAGACGACCACGTCGGGCCTCACGGAGCGGATGGCCCGGGTCAAGTCCCTACGCAGCGCAGGCGTGACGGTGACCGAGCCGTCCTCGTAGCCGAGGAACAGCACGTCGCTCGCACCGACTGCGGCGGCGGCGGCACGCTGCTCTGCACGGCGGATAGCCGGCATCTCCTCCCTCCTCACCGACCGGTCGTGCCCGCCGGCGCCGCCGTCGGTGACGACGCAGTAGACGACCGCCGCGCCGGACGCGGCCCACGTGGCGAGCGTCGCACCGGCTCCGAAGTCGATGTCGTCGGGGTGGGCGCCGACGGCGAGCACCCGCGCGGGTCGGACGGATCCTGCGGCCCGGCTCGCGCCCGAGGTCCCGGGCTCCGTGATCCACCCGGGCCCTGCGCCTGCGGTGTCGATGATCGCCAGCTCGGTCATGGGCCCCTCTCGCTCGCTCTTCCTCACGCTCGCTCGGCGCCGGTAGGAGAACCTGCGGGCGTCTCCTCGATCGGGTAGGCCATCGAGGCGCACGGTCGGCGGCATGTCGGGCCCGGCGGGCAGGCCTCGATCAGCTCGGCGAGGAACGCGTAGCTCGCCCGCCCCTCCGGGTCCGCCTGTCGCTCCCACCATGCGCGAAGGTCGCGCCAGCACGGCGCCGAGAACGAGCCCCCGGCGAAGCGAACCGATTCCCCCGCGCAGAGGCTGGCGAAGCGCAGGCGCCGGGCGACAGGCCATCCGGCGACGGTGCCGAAGACGAAGCCGGCGTCGAAGACGTCACCTGCGCCGGTCGTGTCGAGGGCGTCGACGGCGAGGGCGGGGACCGCGACCGGCTCCGCGAGCCCTCCCCCTGCGGCGAGGGCGCCCGACGCGCCGAGCTTCACGACGACGAGCGGGCCGTGGCGCGCGAGCGCCACGGCGGCGCGTGCCGCGTCCGGCTGGCGGCTGTAGGCGGTCGCCTCCGCGAGATTGGGGAGGAAGACGTCGACGAGCGGCAGCTTGTCGAGCAGGTCGAGCGTCCAGGTCTCGGCGGGATCCCAGCCTACGTCGGCGACGACCGTGCCGCCGGCGGCGCGCAGACGCTCGAGCCATCCCCGGTCGGCGTTGCCGAGGGAGACGACGAAGGCATCCGCGGTCTGAACCTCCGGCGCCGCAGCGTACGGGTCCCAGGGGCTCGGCTCCTCGTAGGTCACCATCGATCGGTCGCGCCCGTAGGCCATGGAGACCGTCAGCGGCGTCGTCCAGCCATCGATGCGACGCGAGCAGGCGAGATCGACGCCCTCCCGCTCGAGGGCGCCCCAGAGGTAGTGCCCGAAGGCGTCGTCGCCGAAGGCGGCCGACAGCTGCACGCCCACGCCGAGCCGCGCCAGCGCGACGGCGACGTTCGCCGTGCCCCCCGGCGAGACGCCGAGCCCTTTCGCGCGCACCTCCGTGCCGGGCCGGGGTGGCGCGGAGAGCTCCGAGAACACGAGATCGAGGAACACCGTGCCGAAGACGTGGACGCTCCCGCGACCGCAGGGGGGGCCGTCCCGACCAGGCGTCTGATTGTCGATCAACATTATCGGGATAATCGCGATTCTCTGCCAGTACCAGGTTGACTTGACATGCGGTCCAATCTAACCACGTCGGGCCGACCACCGTTGTCAAGGGTCGCGTCGCGACCGCGCCAGCGGGAGGGAGGCTCGACGGCGCCGACCGAGGCCAAGTCTCCCAATCGTCGCGCCAGGCCGAGCGCCCGAGCGAACCAGCGGCGCCGCGTCTGCGCTGGTCGTGCCGACGGCTCTTGACAACCTTGTCATCCAGGAGTTGAGTAATCGTGGGACAGTCGCTTCGCATCGGGGGGTCAAGGGCTGTGAAGTCCGACATCGTTGTCACTGACGGTGGCCCGCCCGGTGCCGGCGGGGCGGCGCCCGCGGTCGAGGTGCGCGGGATCACGAAGCGCTTCGGGAGCGTGCTCGCGCTGCGTGGCGCCGATCTCGCCCTGTACCCGGGCGAGATCCTCGGTCTCGTCGGCGACAACGGCGCCGGCAAGTCCACGCTCGTCAACATCATCTCCGGCGCCGTCGCGCCGAACGGGGGTGAGATCTTCGTCGGCGGGCAGAAGGTCCACATCGGCTCGCCGCTCGACGCGCGCCGCTACGGCATCGAGACCGTCTACCAGGACCTCGCGCTCGCGCCAGACCTCAGCGTCTGGGCGAACGTGTTCCTCGGACGCGAGCGCATCGTGCGCGGACCGATGCGGTACTTCGGCTGGCTCGACCGGCGGGCGATGGCGAGCGAGGCGCGCGAGCAGCTGGACCGGACCCGCATACGCATCGACTCGGTCGACGCGCTCGTCGGGAAGCTCTCCGGCGGCCAGCGCCAAGCCGTCGCCGTCGGGCGCTCCGCGGCGTGGGGCTCGCGCGTGCTCCTCCTGGACGAGCCGACTGCGGCGCTCGGCGTCGAGCAGCAGGAGCGCGTTGGGGAGCTCGTCCGCAATATCGCCGCGCACGGTCTCCCGGTCCTCCTGATCAGCCACAACCTTCCGCAAGTGCACGAGCTGTGCAGCCGCGTCGCGGTGATGTTCCAGGGACGCGTGATCGCGACCGTCAAGACCTCGGAGTCGAGCATCGACGAGATCGTCAGCTGGATAACCGGCGCAGCTCTGGTCACGAGGAGGGCCGAGTGACGGCGACGGCATCGGTCGGCGAGGCCGAGCAGGGGGGGATGTCGCCCTCGTCCGAGGCCATAGGGCTCAGGGCGCCGGCCTTCCAGCGGATCCTCGAGCGGCTCGGCTCGCTGTGGACCTTCGGCGTGCTCGTCGTCATCGTGGTCGCCTTCGGCATCGCCGCGCCATCGCTGTACACCAAGGCGGCGTGGCTGTCGACCTCCGAGTACGCCGTCGAGTACCTGATCCTCGCCGCAGGGCAGACCTTCGTGATCGTGACGGCCGAGATCGACCTCTCCGACGGGGCAATCCTCGGGTTCTCGGCGCTCGCCGGATCGCTGCTCATGAACAATCTGCTCAACCACCACCTCGACGGCGGGCTGACGACCTTCCTCGGGATCGTGGTGATGCTCGCCTCGGGGACCGGGGTCGGGCTCTTGAACGGCCTGCTCACCGTGAAGCTCAGGATCCCGTCCTTCATCGTGACGCTTGGGATGATGATCGCCGTCGGCTACGGCGCGGTCAACCTCCTGACAAACGGGAACGAGATCTCCAACCTGCCGAGCCAGGTGCTCGCCATCGGCACCGTCAGCGTGCTCGGCGGCTGGCTGCCGGTACCCGTCCTCGTCGCGCTGGGCGTGGCGCTCCTCACGGGGCTGGCGCTCGCCAGGACCCGCTTCGGGCTGCGGACCTTCGCGATCGGATCGAACCGGCTCGCCGCCCGCCGTGCAGGCGTCGCCGTCAACCGCCACATCGTCTGGTGCTTCGGCCTGTCGGGCTTCCTCGCGGGCATCGCCGGGCTGATGGTCACCGCCAACCTGTCGACCGCGTCGACGATCGCCGGTCAGAACGACGAGCTCTACGCGATCGCCGCCGTCGTCATCGGGGGCGCCAGCCTCTTCGGAGGACGCGGGAGCATCTTCGGGACCTTGATCGGCACGGCCGTGATCGCCGTGCTCACGACCGGGCTCGTGCTCGCCAACGTCTCGGCGTTCTGGCAGTACGTCGCGATCGGCGCCGTCGTGATCGTCGCCGTCGCAATCGACCAGGTGCGGACGCGCACGGCCGACTGAGGTCGCACGGCGCGGTGCGCCGGCGAGAGGCCTCCACGACGGTGGAGGGAAGAGACAGGTGAGGGGGCTAAGAATGAAACAACGGAACATCGGATCGGGAGCCTCGAGGCGCTGGCGGCGCTCTCTGGTCTCCGCGGCGGCAGCGGTCGCCGTCGGCGCCACCGCGGCGGCGACGGCGGTCACGGGCGCCTCTGCGGCGGCGCGGGTCACGAGCCACGCCAAGCTCACGATCGCCCTCGTGCCGGGGCTGACGACCGACCCGTTCTACATCACCATGCAGAACGGAGCGGCTGCCGAGGCGAAGAAGCTCGGCGTCAACCTGACCTGGCAGGGCGGCGCAACCTTCAGCCCGACGACGCAGCTCCCGGTCGTGAACTCCTTGCTCGCCAAGCACCCGAGCGCGCTGCTCATCGCGCCGACCGACGTGAAGGCGCTCCAAGCGCCGATTGCCAAGTTCCGCGGCGCGGGCATTCCGGTGATCTCCGTCGACACGACGATCACCGACACGAGCCTGCTCGTCAGCCGGATCACCTCCAACAACTTCCAGGGAGGCGAAGCGGCGGCGCAGACGATTGCCCGGCTCGCGCACGGCAGGGGCGACGTCGCCGTGATCAACGTCAACCCGGGCATCTCGACGACCGACGCCCGGCAGGCCGGTTTCCTCGCCGCGATGAAGAAGTACCCGAACATGAAGGTCGTCGCGACCGAGTACGACAACGACAGCCCGACGACCGCCGAGAGCCAGGCCAAGAACCTCATCCTCGCCCACCCGAACCTCGTCGGCATCTTCGGCACGAACCTGTACTCTGCCGAGGGCGCGGGCCAGGGCGTGGTGTCGTCGGGGAAGAAGGGCAAGGTGTTCGTCGCGGGCTACGATGCCGAGCCGGCCGAGGTGAAGCTGCTGAAGGAGGGTGTCATCGACATCCTCGTCGTCCAGCAGCCGGCGGTCGAGGGGCGCGACGGGGTGCTTTACGCCTACGACTACCTGACCGGCCACAAGTCGGCGATCCCGAAGTCCGTGCTCGTGCCGAACGTCATCGCGACGACGGCGACGGCCTCGGACCCCTCGGTCTCGAAGTACTACTACTCCTCGACGCTCGCCAAGTGACGGCAAGCAGCAAGGACGTCTAGCAGCATGAGCGTCGGCCGCCCCGCGGCACCGGAGGCGAGAGCTCCCCGTCCCGCCACCGAGCGGGACGGCCGGCGTGCCGTTCACGTGCTGCTCGTCTCGGGTGCGCCCGGTTCGGGCAAGTCGACGCTCGGGCGCGCCCTCGCCGACTGGCTCGGCTTCGACCTCGTCGATCTCGACGAGGTCGAAGCCGAGGTGACCGGCCGTTCCCTCGGGGTGATCGGGGCGCCACCCGAGGCGCTCGACGACCCCGAGGTCGCCCCGGGCCTCCGGGCGCCGCGCTATGCCGCCCTCGCGAGCCACGCGGCGCGACTCGTCGCCGCCGGTCGCGGCGTCGTCGCGGTCGCGCCCTTCACGGCCGAGCGCAGGGATCCGGGGCGGCACGCCGCATTCGTCGGGGAGGTGATGGGCGGCGGCGCCTGGGCCACGGACGCCGCCCTTCTCGTCTACGTCAAGACGCCGGAGGAGGAGATCGCCCGGCGATTGGCAGCGAGGGGAGCCGAACGCGACCGTAGGAAGCTGGCCGACCCGGCGCTGCTCCGCCGCAGCGCTCGACCGGTGCCTCCGGTCGTCGACCACCTCGGCGTGGACGGGACCGCGCCGCTCGCCGAACAAGTCGCCGCGGTCGTCTCCCGCCTGCTCGGAAGCGAGACGCCGTGCTCGTGGTGACGCCGAACCTCTGCGTCGACCGGACGGTCCGGATCTCGGAGCTCGTCCCGGGTGGGGTGTCCCGGCCGGAGCGAGCCGTCGCGACGCTCGGGGGAAAGGGTGTGAACGTCGCCCGTGTCGGGCGCGCCCTCGGACACGACGTGCCGATCGTCGGCTTCCTGCCCCAAGGCGACGCCGGGCGGCTGCGGGCGCTGGCAGCGCGGGAGGGCGCGCGGCTCGTCGAGGTGCGCGTGGCAGGCGAGGCACGGGTGGCGACGATCCTCCTCGAGACGTCCGGGCGGGTCACCGTGCTGAACGAGCCCGGGCCTGACGTGGACGCCGCCGACTGGCAGCGCCTCGTCGAGCAGCTTCGTACCCTGCTCCCCGCGCACGCGACGATGAGCTGCTCGGGGAGCGTCCCCCCGGGCTCGCCGCCGGAGGCCTACGCGATGTGCGTCGAGGCAGCGCATGCCGCCGGAGCCTTCGCCGTCGTCGACGGTCAGGCGCACGCGCTCGCCGCCGCCCTGGAGATGGAGCCCGACGTCGTGACGCCGAACCTGGCCGAGGCCGAGGCCGTGCTCGTGGGATCGCGCGGCGAGCTGGTCGAGCCGTCCGGCCCTGACGTCCCCGAGCGTGCGATCGAGTCGGCGCGCGCGCTCACCGCCCGCGGCGCGCGCCATGCCGTCGTCACCGCGGGCAGCCGCGGCGCCGCCTACGTGTCGTCCGGCGGCGACAGCGCGTGGTGCAGCGCGCCGGCGGTCGAGGTCAAGAGCCCGGTCGGCGCAGGGGACGCCCTCGTGGGAGGGCTCCTGCACCGCATCGAGGCCGGAGATCCGGTCCCCGAGGCCGTGCGCTTCGCGGTGGCAGTCGCGTCGGCGTCGTGCGAGCAGGAGCTTGCCGGGGGCCTCGACCCGCGACGCGCCTTGGCGCTGTCGGCGCTCGTCTCCCTGGCGCCGGTCCTGGGGGACACCGCTGCGGGTGCCGCGCCGGCGGGCCGGCGATGACGGGCCGAACGCGCCAGCGCCGGGATCTCCGGGAGGGCGGTCCTGCCGCGGCACCGACGCTTCACGACGTCGCCCGGGACGCCGGCGTCAGCATCAAGACCGTCTCCCGGGTCATCAACGACGACCCCGCCGTGCGACCGGCGACCCAGGCACGGGTCCTCCAGGCGATCGAGGCGCTCGGTTACCGACCCAACCCGCTCGCCCGCTCGCTGCGCACCGGGCGGGACGAGGCGATCGGTCTCGTCGTCGAGTCGATCGGCGACCCGTTCTTCGCGGCGATGACGGAGGCGGTGGAAGAGGCCGTTCGAGAAGCGGGCTTGTTTCTCGTCATCGCGAGCGCCGGGAGCTCGGCCGACGAGGAGCGCGCCGTCGTCCTCGGCCTGCTGCACCGCTCGGTCGGCGGGCTCGTCATCGTTCCCTGCCTTCTCGACTACGCGAAGGCGCGACTGCCGATCGGCCCCGGTGGCGTGCCCGTCGTCTTCGCCGATCGCCCGGCGCCGGGCCTCGGCGCCGATTCGGTGACCGTCGACAACCTCGCCGGGAGCCGCCGGGCGACCGAGCACCTGATCTCCGGGGGCCACCGCCGGATCGCTTTCGTCGGCATGGGCCTCGACCGCTTCCCGCTGCGGGACCGCCTCACCGGCTACCGCGCCGCTCTCGCCGCTGCGGGCATCCCCTCCGACGAGGACCTGGTCGTGAGCCACGCGCACGACCGTCTCGACCCGGAGTCGTCGCTCGGCAAGGTCCTCTCGCTCGCCGACCCGGCGACGGCCGTCATCGCCGCCAATGCCGTCGCCTC
Organism: Acidimicrobiaceae bacterium; assembly: GCA_027320205.1. GTDB lineage: Bacteria > Actinomycetota > Acidimicrobiia > Acidimicrobiales > Bog-793 > JAKAOD01. The sequence goes on along the minus strand of DAHVLW010000259.1, from coordinate 2,634 downwards.
GATCGACGTCGTCTCGGAGCTGCACCGCACGGGACGCACGGACGTCGCATTCGTGAGCTTCGACGACTTCCCGATCGCCGACTCGCTGACGCCGCCGGTCACCGTGGTCCGCCAGGATCCCGCGCTCATGGGCCGCACGGCGACGGACCTCTTGCTCCGGCGGATGCGAGGGCTGGGCGGTCGGCCGCGACGCGTGCGCTTGCCGACGCTGTTCCTCGCTCGCGGGTCGGGCGAGATCGCTCCGCCGGCGGTGTCGAGGAGGACTACGAGAAGGAGAAGCAATGGCCACGATGGCGACCGGGGACGGGCGGACCACGGCGGGGCCGGGCGATGAGGGCGCGCGAGCCGGGCTGGCACCGATCTCGCGTCCCGACGGGACGCTGGCGATCGTCGCCATGGACCAGCGCAGCACGCTGCGGCGGATGCTCGCCGCGGCGGGGCGCGCCAGCGCGCCGGAGGAGCTGCGTGGCTTCAAGGTCGCCGTCACCGCCGCGCTGAGCCCCGCCGCGAGCGCCGTCCTGCTCGACCCCGACCTCGGCGTGCCGGCCGTTGCCGAGGCGGGCGCCCTCGCGCCGAGCTCCTCGCTGCTCGTCGCGGCCGAGCCGGCGGACAGGGACGAGTGGCAGGGCGAACCTCGCCCGAGGCCCGGCGCCATCCTCTCCGCGGAGGCCGTGCGCTCGATGGGCGGCGACGCGGCGAAGCTGCTCGTCCAGCTCCGGCCGGACCGCCCTCACCGGCCCGGGGAGCCGGACCTCGTCGGCGAGGTGCTCGCCGTCGTGCGGGCGCTGGTCGAGGACTGCGCCCTCGCCGGTCTCCCCTCGGTCGTCGAGACCCTGCTCTACCCCCTGCCGGGCGAGCCGCCGCTCGACCCGGAACGACGGGAGGAGCTCGTCGTCGAGTCGGCTCGCCTGCTCGACGAGACGCGGCCGGACCTGCTGAAGCTCGAGTACCCCGGCAGCGCGAGCGCCTGCCGGGCCGTCGCCGGGGCGCTGTCCGTCCCCTGGGCGGTGCTGTCGGCCGGCATGGACTTCGAGCCGTTCCTCGACGCGCTGCGCATCGCCTGCGACGAGGGCGGTGCCTCGGGCTTCATCGCCGGCCGTGTCTACTGGAAGGAGGCGGTCGCGCTCGACGGCGAGGAGCGCACCTCGTTCCTCGCGACCACGGCGCGGCAGCGCCTGGAGCAGTCGATCGCCGCGATGGAGGGCCGGGCCCGGCCCTGGGCCTCGGCCCGGCAGGCCTGAGCCCGGCGCCGGTGCGCCGGCTGCTCGCCGGCCTCGACGTCGGCACGACGCGCACGAAGGCCGGCGTCGTCGACGAGGCGGGTCGCGAGCTGACGAAGGCCGCCGTGCCCACGCCCTGGCGCCGCACGCCGGCCGGCGTCGAGACCGATCCGGAGGCCCTCGCCGCCGCGGCGCGCTCGGCCCTCGCCGCCGCCCTCGAAGGTGCGCCCGACGGGGAGGTCCTCGCGCTCGGCGTGACGAGCATCGCCGAGACGGCCGTGCTGCTCGACGCGCGCGGCGAGGTCGCCTGCCCGTCCATCGCCTGGCACGACTGGCGCGCCGCGGCCGAGCTCGAGCTGATGCGCGAGGAGCTTGGCGCGGAGGCGGTCGGCCGGACGACGGGCCTCGGAGGCGCGCAGGTGCCGACGATCGCGACTTTGCGCTGGCTTCGCGCCCGCGTGCCGGGTGCGACGCGGGCGGTGCGCTGCCTGAGCGTCGCCGAATGGGTCGTCCACGACTTCGGCGGCGAGCTCGCGGCAGAGGCGTCGCTCGCCTCGCGCACCGGCGCTCTGGCCGTGGCCGAGTGCACGTGGTGGGGCGAAGCCCTGGAATGGGCCGGCGTGCCACCGGCGATGTTTCCGCCGGTACGCGCGGCAGGCGAGCCCTTCGGGCGAGCCGGCGCGCGGGGCGGGGCGCTCGAGCGCCTCGCAGGTGCCGTGCTCACCGTCGCCGGGCACGACCATCCCTGCGCCGCCGTCGGCACCGGCACGCTCCGCCAGGACCAGGTGCTCGACTCGTGCGGCACGGCCGAGGCGATCGTGCGCGCCGTCGCCGCCACCCCGAGCCAGGATCCCGCCGCCGGCCGCCCCGACGGCGTGGACACCGGGCGCCACGTCATCCCGGGCTGCTACGCGCTTCTCGGCGGCCACCCGCTCGGCCTGGTCCTCGAGCCGGCGCGCCAAGAGCCCGGGACAGCTGCGGCCGCCGCAGCCGCAGCCGCCGCCGTGGACGAGGCGCGGCGGCTCCTCGCCGGCGTCACGCGCCTCGGCGGGCCGGTCGCTGAGATCCGGGTGACCGGCGGGTGGTCGCGCGACCCGCTGCTTCGATCCCTCAAGTCCGCTGCGTTCCCGGCTACCGTCTACCCCGTCGTCGCCGAGGCCGGGGTGCGCGGCGCGGCGCTGCTCGGCGGGCTCGCTGCAGGCATGTGGGCCTCCGTCCACGAGCTGCCCCTGCCAGCGATCGAGGAGGACGCGGGATGACAGGGAGCGGCCGGATGCGCTCCTACAAGTTGGTGCCGGGAGCCGCCCCGGCCGGGCCGGTCACGGCCGAGCAGCTCTGGGACGCCTACGCCTGCTTCCTCGACGCCGTGTTGCCGGTCGCCGAGGAGGTCGGGCTCCGCCTCGCAGGCCGCGAC
>DAHVLW010000239.1:0-2246 GCA_027320205.1 Acidimicrobiaceae bacterium | reverse complement strand
TCGGGGCTCGTCGTTGCCGGCCGGTAGCCCTGGCTGGTGGTCGCCCTGCCCGGAGGCGTGCTCGCCGACAGGGCGGAGCAGGGCCTCCTCGTCCTCACCGTCGACTTGCTGCGCGCCGTCGTCGTCGCCGCGGTGGCGCTCGGGGCGGTGACCGGGCGGATCACCATCTGGGAGATGTACGCCGGCAGCTTCCTCGTAGGTGCGGGGGAGACCATCGACTTCGCCGTCACCCAGTCGCTCGTCCCGGTCCTCGCCGGCGAAGCCGACCTCAACCGTTTCAACGGCCAGGTCAACGCCGCCGAGACGGCCGGGACGCAGTTCGCCGGGCCGGCTGTCGGCGGCTTCTGCTACTCCCTCGCGAGCGCCGTCCCCTTCCTCGCCGACGCCGCCGCGTACGTGCTCGCCGCGTTCCTCCGTCGCGGAGCCGTCCCGCCGCGGGCGGTTCCCAGGGGGTCGCCGGGTGGGCAGACCGCCGAGGGCCCGGCGACCGGCCAGGGCGACCAGGGCGGCGACGAGCGGGCCGCCGGCACCGAGCTGCGCGGCGTCCTCGGCGACGTCCGGTCGGGGCTCGCCTTCCTGTTCCGGAACCGCCCGCTCCGGGTCCTCACGGCGACGGTCGCGAGCTTCGCCTTCTGCCAGGCGATGGTCATGGCCGTGCTCGTCATCTACGGGACGCGCACCTTGCACCTCGGGAGCCTCGGGTACGGCCTCTTGCTGGCGGTCGCCGCCGTCGGGGACCTCGGGGCGAGCCTGCTCGCTCAGGCCGCCCACGGCCGGCTCGGGCCGTACTGGACGCTCGTCGTCGCCGGCCTGGGCGCCGGCGCCGGCTACCTGCTCCTCGGATCGACGGGCGCCCTCGTCGTCGCGGGAGCGGCGCTCGTGCTGGAGGCCGCGGCGACCTCCCTCGGCCAGGTGGCGTCGCTCTCGCTCCGCCAGCGCTTGATCCCCGGCGAGCGATTCGGTCTCGTGAACAACGCCGTGCGGATGTTCGTGACCGGCATCATCCCGCTCGGCGCGCTGGTCGGCGGGGCGCTCACGGTGAGGCTCGGGACTCGCACGACCTTCGAGGTGGCCGGAGCGGCCCAGCTCGGCGCCCTCGTCGTGATGGCGCTCCCGCTCCGAACCATCGCCCGGTCGCGCCGCCGCCTGCACGTCGCGCAACGCCGCGCGGCGCCCACGGCTGACGCCCGGCGTCGCGGGCGTCTCGAAGGTGCCGAGAGCGGCAGGCGCCCGCCGCGGACGCTCACGAGGAGCGGGTGACCCGCTCGTAGCACTCGAGCGTGCTCGCGGCGACGGCGCGCCAGGAGAAGAGCTCCTCCGCCCTGCGCCGCCCGGCGAGGCCCATCTCGCGTGCTCGGGAGCGGTCCTCGACCAACGAGTTGACCGCCTCGGCGAGGCCGACGGCGAACAGCTCCGGTGAGCGCGGCTCGCCTCCGTCCGCGAGCTCGACCGGGACGAGCCGTCCGGTCTCGCCGTCGGCGACGATCTCCGGTATTCCGCCGACGGCGCTCGCGACGACGGCCGCGCCGCAGGCCATCGCCTCGACGTTGACGAGGCCGAATGGCTCGTAGACCGAGGGGCAGACGAAGCAGGTGGCGTGGGAGAGCAGCTGGGCCACCTCCCGCCGGGGGAGCATCCCCTGGATCCAGGCGAGCCCGCCCTGGCGCCGGGCCGCGACGTCGGCGAGCAGGCGCGTCTCCGTGGCGAGCGCCTCGGTGTCGGCGGCGCCCGCGCAGACGGCGACCTGGGCGCGTCCGTCGATCATGGGCGACGCGCGCAGCAGGTGCGCGAGGCCCTTCTGGCGCGTGACGCGCCCGACGAAGACGACGAGCGGGCGCGAGGGGTCGAGCCCGTGCCGCTGCAGGACGTCGGTCCCCTCGTCCGGGCGCCAGCGCTCGGTGTCGACGCCGTTGTAGATCACCCCGACGCGCGCAGGGTCGATCGACGGGTAGCAGCTGAGCACGTCCGCCCTCATCGCCTTCGAGACGGCGATCACGGCGTCGGCGCTCTCGAGGGCGACGCGCTCGCACCACGAGGACAGGGCGTAGCCGCCGCCGAGCTGCTCGGCCTTCCAGGGCCGGAGCGGCTCGAGGCTGTGCGTGGTCGCGACGTGCGGGATCCCGCGGCCGAGCTTCGTGAGGTGGCCGGCGAGGTTGGCGTACCAGGTGTGGGAGTGACAGACGTCAGCGGCGCCGGCGGCGGCGGCCATGGCGAGGTCGACCGAGAGCACGCCGAGGACGCCGCCG
>DAHVLW010000233.1:0-6295 GCA_027320205.1 Acidimicrobiaceae bacterium | reverse complement strand
CTGATGAGCGTCCGTGGCGCTCCCCCGCCGAAGGCCACGCCGAGCTCGCCCACCTTCTCCTACGCGCACCTGCACGCCGAGGCCAGGGAACCAGTCTCCATCGGACACCCAGCTCGGCCGTCGTCTCGTCGAGCCCGATCCGAAGACCCGGCTCGGACCCAGCACTGCAGCATTGCACGTGGTGCGCCACCGGCGGGCCACGCCCCTCGTCGACGCCGGATCCTTTTCGGGCCCCGGGGGGAACGGATGAGCGAATCCTCATCCGGGCTTCACGCCGGGCACAGAGGGCGGTTGAAGGATGGGCCTGCTGCGGCGGACGCGTAAGCTCGGCTGCCTTGCGAGCTCTGGCGACGACGGCTGCTCACACCGGGTCGGGTCTCGATGCCTTGGCGCTGCGCTGGGCTGACGCGCAGGCCGTCCGGAAGCTCGCGGCCAACACCGTGAAGGCGCGCTGGCAGGACCTCGCGGTGGTCGCCGAGCTGCTCGTCGCCCGGGACGACGGCGAGCGCGCGAGCGCGCGCGAGCGTGCCGGCGAGCTCGTCGCGCGGCGGAGCGACGCGGAGCTCGTGGATCGAAGGACCGTCGTCCGCAGTCTCTCGGCGCTCTCGGCCGTGCCGATCGAGCTGCTCGGCGACGAGGACGCGCTGTCGGCCGCCTTCGGGCGCTTCGCCTCGGGGCGGGCGGCGACGACGGTCCGGAGGGTCCTCTCCACGTGGCGGAGCTTCTCCGCATGGCTCGTGCGCCAGGGGGTGCTCGTGTCGAACCCGATCGAGCGGATCGACGGCCCGCGCCGGCCCGACTGGCAGCCGCACGCACTCTCGATGGGTGACCTCGAGCGGCTCACCGCGGCGGTCGAGGGCCGGCTGCCGTCGAGGGCGCGCTCCACCTGGCCGTCGCGCGACCGGGCGGTCTTCGCGTTGCTCGTGATGGCGGGGCTGCGCGCGAGCGAGCTCGTCGGGCTGAGGATCGCCGACCTTCGGAACCTCGACGCCGATCCGGCGGTGCTCGCCCTCGTCGGAAAGGGTGGCCGGCCGAGGTCGGTGCCGCTGCCCGGCGAGGCGGTCGGAGCGCTGAAGGGCTACCTCGACGAGCGCTCGGCGATGATCGGACGGTCCGGCGCCGGCGAGCAGCTCTTCGTCCGCCCCGACGGCCGCCGTCTTACGCGCGCGGCCCTCGACTGGCTGGTCCGGCGCTGGGCGGCCGAGGCCGCGATCAACCTTCCGCATGGCGCCGCCGCCCACGCGCTCCGGCACTCCTACGCGACGCTCCTGCTCCAGGGCGGGGCGAACGTCGTCGAGGTGCAGGAGCTCCTCGGCCACCGCAGCCTCGCGACGACCCAGGTCTACGTGCGTGCCGCGGGGCTCACCGCTGCCGACGCGGCGCGGGCGAACCCGGCGAGGAGGCTCTTGCGGGAGGAGTGAACGCTCGCGAACAGCGCGCTCGTCGATGCGCCTCGCTGCTCGGTCATGCCACGAACACCGCCTTGGCGCGGCGTCCGGTGGGCGATCGTCGTTAGACGAGGATTGTGCGGACGTCGTAGCGCGCGATGTCCGCGTCGGCGGTGACGATCCCGAGGCCGAGGTGGCGCGCCTGGGCGACCAGCATTCTGTCGAACGGATCCCGGTGGAGCATCGGGAGCTCCGTCACGGCGAGCGCGTGAGCATGCTCGACGGCGAGCGGCTCGGCTCCTATCGCGCGCATGCGGTCGGGGACGTACCGCCTGGGATCGTCGGGAAGGACGATCCGCCCGAGGCGGGCCTTGATGGCGATCTCCCACGAGCTAGCCGCCGACAGGAGCAGGTCGTTGGCGGGATCGTCGAGCGACGAGAGGTGCTCGCCGAGTCGCTCGGGCTCGGCCAGCAACCAGAGGAACACGTGAGTGTCGAGGAGGAGCTGCACGGTCAGGACTCGAATGCGTCGAGCAGCGCCGGCTCGAGCGGGGCGTCGAAGTCCTCCGGCACCACGAGCCGGCCCTGATCGATCCCGAACGCCCGGTGCCCCGCCGCACGCGCCGCCACCAGGCGCGCCGCAGGCTCGCCCCGACGCGTGATGAGGACCTCCTCCCCCGCAGCCACGTCGTCGAGAAGCCGCGAGAGGTGGGTCTTTGCTTCGTGGACACCCACTGACTTAGTCATGGACTTAGTCTATTGGCCGTGCCCTCCGTGGACCGACGCAGCCGCGGGTGACGTGCGCCCGACCACCTGCACGCCGACATCGAGACACCTTCCACGGCCCGCGGGTTCACCGTTGCACCTCGTTCGCGCGAGGTGTAGGACGGGGCGACGCTGCACGAGGGCAGCCGGCCGACCACGACCAGGGGGGAGGCGCCACCGATGAGTGCGCAATCGAATGCGGACGCCATCCGCGCGGGGTACGAGGCGTTCGCGAAGGGGGACATCGACTCGGTTGCCAAGCTGCTGGCACCGGGCATCCGCTGGCACGTCGCCGGCCGGGGACCGCTGACCGGCACCTACGAGGGTCGTGACGAGGTCCTCCGGTTCTTCGGCGGGCTGACGGATCTGACCGGCGGGACGTTCCGCGTCGAGATCCACGACCTTCTCGCCTCCGACGACCACGTCGTGGCGCTCATGCGCCAGCATGTCAGCCACGGGGATGCGCATCACGACTCCAACGTCGTCCACGTCTGGCACCTACGGGACGGTGCTGCCACGGAGTTCTGGGCCATACCCGAGGACCAGCACGGGCTCGAGGAGCTCTGGGCGAAGCGCTGAGCCGCACCCCGCCGGGCGTGCCGGCCGCTCGGGCGCCCTCGGCCCGCACGCGGTGCGCCGCGTCGCCGTGATGCGCTATGTCCCCTTGTAGTTGAGCACCTGCACGAGGCGGTGCTCGACCTCGACGAGGTCGGACTGCGCGTCCATCACCTCCTCGATGTCCTTGTACGCCTGGGGCGCCTCGTCGAGCAGCGCCCGCGCGTGCTGGTCGAGCCAGGTGCGCCGCCCCATCGCCGCGCCGAGGTCGCCGACGCTGAGCAGCCGCCGGGCCGCGTGCCGGCTCAGGCGGCGACCGGCACCGTGCGCGCAGCTCTCGTAGGAGGCGGCGCTCCCCTTGCCGCGGACGATGTAGGTGGCGCTCCCCATCGAGCCGGGGACGACGCCCCGATCTCCGGTCCCCGCGCGGATCGCACCCTTGCGGGTGATCCAGACCTTCTCGCCGTCGTGGAGCTCCTCGATGGCGTAGTTGTGATGGCAGTTCACCGTCTCGAGGGCAGGCCCGCCCTCCGGCCGGCCGAGCGCGCCGTAGAGGGCGCGCAGCGCGGCGCGCCCCATCTGGGCGCGGGAGGCGCAGGCGTAGGCCTGTGCCCAGCGCAGGTCGGCGACGTAGGCGCGGAACTCCGGGGTCCCCTCGGCGAGCCAGGCGAGGTCGGGGTCCTCGGGCGCGAGGCCCGCAGCGCGCGCGGCGCGCCTGGCGATCTCGATATGGCGGGAAGCGAGCGCGTTCCCGATCCCCCGCGACCCGGAGTGGAGGACGACCCAGACGCGCCCGAGCTCGTCGATGCTCACCTCGACGAAGTGGTTCCCCGAGCCGAGGCTTGCGAACTGCTCGCCGATCCTGCGGTGCTGACGGGCATCGATCGTGCTGCCCTTCGGCAGGCCCAGCGCGGCGAGCGCCTCGTTGCGCTCGCCGTCGAGCTCCTCGTGACCGCGCCCCGTCCCCGCGGGGATCGCGCGCTCGACGCGGCGCAGCACTGCCCGGAGGTCGTCGGGAAGCTCGTCGGCGACGAGCTCCGTGCGCAGGGCGAGAAGCCCGCAGCCGATGTCGACGCCGACGGCGGCGGGGACGATCGCCCGTCGCGTCGCGAGCACCGAGCCGATCGTCGCCCCCTTGCCGTAGTGGGCGTCGGCCATCAGCGCGAGCGGGCCGGCGAGGATCGGGAGCCGGCTCGTGCGGAGGGCCTGCTGGAGCGCTTGAGGCTCGACGTCCTCGGACCAGGAGATCAGTCGGTCGGTGATGCTCTTCGGCACGGCGCCCCCGCTCGGCTGCGGACGGCGCAGCTCAACTGGCGCAGCAACACCATCTTCCCACGCTGCGGGCGAGGCCAGCGCGGCGGGTCCCCGGGCAGGGGTGCACCGGGCGCGTGCGGGATGGTACGTCGAGCCGGGCCGCTACGAGCTCTTGGTCGGCCGGTCGTCGGCCGACGTCGCCCACCGCGTGGTGATCGAGGTCGAGGGCGGCGACGAGCCGCTCGACCCGGCAGCGCCGCTCGTCTGAGCGGCGCGTCGCCGCGCCCGGATCCTGCGACGGCCGACCGGACCAGCACGGGCTGGCCGGCTGGCCGGCCGCTGCTCCGGCTCAGCCTGCTGCGACCTCCGAGGTCGCGACCGGCCGGTGCTCGAGGAGCGACCGGCGCGCCGCGAGGGCGAGGACGAGGGCCGCTCGGCCGTCGGCGCCGGTCGTCGGCGGCTCGGCGCCTGAGCGGACGGCCTCGACGAAGGCGTCCCACTGCCGGGCGTAGGAGGTGGCGTACCGCTCGAGGAAGAAGTACGGGAGGGGGGCGAGGCGCGTGCCCGAGGCGTCGCGGCGCAGCGCGCTGTGCTCGTGCGGGTTCTCCGAGGCGACGAGCCCGCGCTCCCCGAGCACCTCGACGCGCTGGTCGTAGCCGTAGACGGCGCGTCTCGAGTTGTCGATGGCCGTGATGCAGCCGTCGGCGTGGCGGAGGGTGACGAGCGCAGTGTCGACGTCGCCGGCCTCGGCGAGCTCTGGCACGATCCGCACGGCGCCGACGGCAGTGACCTCTGTGACCTCGCTCCCTGCGACGAACCGGGCCATGTCGAAGTCGTGGATCGTCATGTCGAGGAAGATGCCTCCGGAGACGGCGGCGTAGGAGGCGGGCGGCGGCTCGGGGTCCCGGCTCGTGATGCGCACGAGGTGCGGGAGTCCGATCTCGCCGCCGGCGACGGCGGCGCGGACCGCAGCGTGCGCCGGGTCGAAGCGACGGTTGAAGCCGACCATCAGCGGGACCCCGGCCGCCTCGGCGGCTTCGAGCGCGCGGTCGACGCCGGCGAGGTCGTGGGCGATCGGCTTCTCGCAGAAGATCGCTCTTCCCGCCTTTGCCGCCTCGACCACGAGCGCCACGTGGGTGTCGGTCGAGGAGCAGACGGCGACCGCGTCGACCTCCCCGGCCGAGAGCAGCTCCTCCGGCGACGCAGCCCGCACGCCGAGGGAGGCGGCGACGGCTCGTGCGAGCTCGGCGACCGCGTCGGCGACGCCGACCAGGCGGGCGCCGCCGACCCTGTGGGCGAGCAGCTCGGCGTGCAGCCGGCCGATCCTGCCGGCGCCGAGGACGGCGACACCGAGCGGCCGGGCGCCCTCGGGCGCGCTCACCGGCCTTGCTCCGCGACCAGCGCCAGGCGTGCGAGGTAGTCGATGCTCGCCTTCACGTCGGCCGCGGGGCTCGCCGAGGCGGCGTCGGCCGCGGCGATCGTCGTGTCCTGCTCGAGGACGTACCAGCCGGAGTAGCCCGCCGACTCGAGGACCTGGACGACGGCGCCGACGTCGACCGACCCGCGCCCGAGCGCGCGGAACAGGCCGGCACGCGTCCCTTCGAGCAGGCTCCGCTCGTGGGCGATCACCTCGGGCGCGAGGGCGAGATCGACGTCCTTCAGGTGGACGAGGCCGACGCGGCCGGCGTGGTCGGCGGCGAAGGCGACCGGGTCCGCCCCGCCGATCGCGAAGTGCCCCGTGTCGAGGCAGAGGCTCACCTCGCTGCGCTCCAGCACCTGCTCGATGTGCGGAGCGCGCTCGACGAGCGTGCCGACGTGGGGATGGAGCACCTGGCGGAGCCCGTGGGCCGCACAGACGCCCTCGACGTCCGACAGGCCGCCCGCGAGCTCCTTCCAGCCGCGCTCGTCGAGCTCGAAGGGAGTGGACCACGCGGGGTCGACGACGACCGCGGTGACGAAGCAGGTGCCGCCGGCGCCGGCGAGGAGGCGCGCCGCCCGCTCGGCGTCCCCGACCGCGCCGGCGCGTTGCGCGGCGTCGTGCAGCACGAGGGGCACGAACCCGCCGACGGCGCTCAGGCGGTGGCGCGCGAGAACCTCGGCGATCGCCTCCGGCTCGTCGCCGAGGTAGCCGAGGGCGCCGAGCTCGCTCGCTTTGAGCCCGAGGTCGCGCATCTCGGTGAGGACACGCTCTTTCGGGAGCATGATCCCCCACCCGGGCACCTCGCACACGCCCCAGGAGATCGGCGCCCCGGCCAGACGGTCGAGCACCCCCCCGGCTGGCGCAGTCGTCATCTCGTGCTCCTTCCCTTGGGTGTCCTGACAGTTGCCGTCGA
>DAHVLW010000209.1:0-7198 GCA_027320205.1 Acidimicrobiaceae bacterium | reverse complement strand
CCGACCTCCTTCACCATGTGGTAGCCGCCGACGTTCCCGCCGAGCTGGCCGATCGTGAGGATGATGAAGGTGGAGGCGAGCGTCAGGAACACGAACAGCACCGCCACGTTCGTCTTCGCCGCCGCGAGGCACATGTAGGTGGTGAAGATCGCCCACATGAGCAGGTAGAAGCCGATGGCGTCGTTGGCGCCTCCGGCGGTCAGGCCACCGAGCCACCAGCGGGCCAGGACGTAGTAGGAGATCCAGAACGCGCCGTAGGACGTGAAGGCGAGCGCGCCGAAGGTGTTGCGGTTGCGCACCTCCCACATGCCCGCCAGCAGCTGGGCCGTCCCGCCGTAGAGGAGCGCCAGCGGGAGCACGGCGTTGCCCGCCGCGCCGCCGATGACGCCGGCATTCACCAGGCTGAGGAGCACGGTCGTCATCGCGAAGCCCGCCAGGCCGATCGGGGCGGGGTCGGCGATGCCGGATGTCACCGTCGCCTCCACCGCCGTCGGTTTCTGTGCGGTCGACGAACCGCGCCCCGCGTCAGGGTCGCTCATCGAATTGTTCCCCCTTCTCTGTCGCACTCTGCCGCACTTGCCGGCCAACCGGTCCCCTCGCTTCCCGGCTGGCGCCAATCTGGACGCCCAACCCCCACTCGGGCGCTGGCACCTCCTCCCTTCCTGTCGGTTCCTCTCGGATCGCCCGGAGTCGGGGCGAACCTCGGTGTCGTGCCTCCGGCCCGTCCCGGGGGCCCGGCGGCACGACACGTCGCTCGGGCTGCTGCCGCCCGACCGGATCAGCCGGACGACGCCTGCCTCGCCATCGCGCGTTCGGCGATCTCCTCCACGACGGCGGCGTTCGCGAGGGTCGTCACGTCCCCGAGCTGGCGCCGCTCGGAGATGTCGCGCAGCAGCCGGCGCATGATCTCTCCCGAGCGTGTCTTCGGCAGCTCGTCGGCGAAGACGATCGACGCCGGCCGCGCGATATTGCCGATCTTCCGGGCGACATGGTCCCGCAGCTCCTCGACTAGCGCCTCGTCGCCCTCGATCACCGAGCGCAGCGTCACGAAGGCGGTGATCGCCTGGCCGGACCGGGCGTCGGAGCGGCCGACCACGGCGGCCTCGGCCACCGCAGGGTGGTCGACGAGCGCCGACTCGACCTCGAGGGTCGAGATGCGGTGCCCCGATATGTCCATCACGTCGTCGACGCGCCCGAGCAGCCAGAAGTAGCCGTCGCCGTCGCGCTTCGCGCCGTCCCCGGCGAAGTAGACCCAGCGCCCCTCCTCGGGCTTGGAGAACCGTCGCCAGTACGTCTCGACGAACCGCTCGTCGTCGCCGTGGATCCCGCGGAGCATCCCCGGCCAGGGCTCGGTGATGACGAGATAGCCGCCCTCGCCCGGGGCGACGCTCTCGCCCTCCTCGTCGACGACGTCGGCGGCGATGCCCGGCAGGGGGAGCGTCGCCGACCCCGGCTTGGTCGTCGTCACGCCGGGCAGGGGCGAGATGACGAAGCCTCCGGTCTCGGTCTGCCACCAGGTGTCGACGACAGGGCAGCGACCGCTACCGACGACGTCGTGGTACCACATCCAGGCCTCGGGGTTTATCGGCTCACCGACGGTGCCGAGCAGCCTCAGGCTGGACAGGTCGTGCCTCGCGACATAGGCGTCACCCCATTTCATGATGGTCCGGATCGCCGTCGGCGCCGTGTACATCGTCGTGATGCCGTAGCGCTCGACCGTGTCGAAGTAGCGGTCCTTGTCCGGATGGTCCGGCGCGCCCTCGTAGATCACCGACGTCGTGCCGTTGGCGAGCGGCGCGTAGACGACGTAGCTGTGGCCGGTGATCCAGCCGACGTCAGCGGTGCACCAGTAGATGTCGTCCTTCTCGTGGAGGTCGAAGACCATCGAATGGGTCGTCGCGACGTAGGTGAGGTAGCCGCCGCAGGTGTGGACGATGCCCTTCGGCTCCGCCGTCGTGCCGGAGGTGTGGAGGATGAACAGCACGTCCTCGGCGTCGCACTCCGTCGCGGGGCGCTCGGACGGCTGCGCCGAGATCAGCTCGTCGTAGTAGTGGTCCCGACCGCGCATCATCTGCACGTCGTTGCCAGTTCGGCGGACGACGACGACGTGCTCGACCGAGGGCGCGCGCGAAAGCGCATCGTCGGCCGTCGTCTTGAGCGGCACGACCGATCCGGCACGCCAGGCGCCGTCACAGGTGACGAGGACCTTCGCGCCTGCGTCGGCGATCCTGCCGGCGAGCGCCTCCGCCGAGAAGCCGCCGAGGACGACGACATGGGGCGCGCCGAGCCGGGCGCAGGCGAGCATCGTCGCCGGGAGCTCGGGCACCATGCCCATGTAGATGGCGACGCGGTCACCCTTTTGCACGCCGAGTGATGCGAGCGCGTTGGCGAGCCGGCAGACCTCGGCGTGCAGGGAGCCGTAGGTGATGATCTTGCGGTCCCCCGGCTCGCCCTCGAAGTAGAAGGCGACGCGGTCGGCGTGCGCGGGGAGGTGCCGGTCGAGGCAGCTCTCGGTCACATTGAGCCTGCCGCCGACGAACCAGCGGGCGAACGGCGCCTTCGACCAGTCGAGGACCTCGTCCCACCTGCGCCGCCAGACCAGGCGCTCGGCCTGCTTCGCCCACCAGGCTGCGACGTCGGCGCGAGCCTCCTGGTAGACGTCGCCGGAGCACACGACCGCCCGCCGGGTGACCCCCGCCGGGGGCGGGAACGTCCGCTCCTCGTCGAGCAAGGCCTCGATCGCCTGGCGTCCGTCGCTCATGAGGCGCCCCCTCCCGCTCTGCCTCGCCGGTCACCCGCGAATCGGCCGGCAGGCGACGGCGCTCGCCTGACACCACCCGCGTGCTCGCGCGCTTGTCGGCATCAACCTGCCCTGTGTTATACGAGCCGGCGCCCAGGCTGCACAAGGGTCCGGCGCTCGCAGGGCGACCTGCCACGAGAACGCAACACTTCGGCCACCGGGTCGCAATCGGCCGCCGCGGCGGCGCGTGCCCGTCGGCGCGGGGGCCCGCGAACCGGCCCGGCCGCGCCGGCCGGCCTCAGTCGGCCTCGAGGCAGTCGCGAAGCGGCCTCGACAGCGTCGGCTGGCGGAGCTTCGCCAAGGTCTTCGTCTCGATCTGCCGCACCCGCTCGCGGGTCACCCCGAAGATGCGGCCGACCTCCTCGAGCGTCCTGATGCGACCGTCGTCGAGCCCGAAGCGGAGCCGCACGACCTCCTGCTCGCGCTCGGACAGCTCGCACAGCGCCCGCTGCACCGCCTCGTTGAGCAGGACGCGCGTCGCCGCGTCGACCGGCACCTCCGCACCCTGGTCCTCGATGACGTCCGAGAGGCTGAAGTCCTCCTCGTCCCCGATCGGCTGCTCGAGCGAGACGGTGTCCTGGCTGATCCGCTGGATCTCGCGGACCCGCTCGACCGGGAACTGGAGCCGCAGGGCGACCTCCTCTATGGTCGGCTCCCTGCCGAGCTCCTGTGAGAGCTGGCGCTGGGCCCGCAGCACGCGGTTGATCGTCTCCACCATGTGGACGGGGATGCGGATCGTGCGCGCCTGGTCGGCGACGGCCCTCGTGATCGCCTGGCGGATCCACCACGTCGCATAGGTCGAGAACTTGAAGCCCTTGCGGTGGTCGAACTTCTCGACCGCACGCATCAGGCCGAGGTTGCCCTCCTGGATGAGGTCGAGGAAGGCCATCCCGCGGTTGCGGTAGCGCTTGGCGATCGAGACGACGAGCCTGAGGTTCGCCTCAGTGAGCAGGTCCTTGGCCTCCTGGCCCTCTGCGACGAGGCGCTCGGCCGCGCGGCGCTCGTCAGAGTCGTGCGCCGCGATCTCGCCGTCGCGCCTCCAGGCCTCGAGCCGGGCCGCGGCGTCCTGGCCGAGCTCGATCCGCTTCGCACAGAGCACCTCGAGGTCCGCAGAGAGGAGCGAGACGCGCCCGATCTCACGCAGGTAGGCACGAACGGTGTCCGCAGCGGGAGAGCCTGCCGAGCCCTGCGACCCGCCACCCCGGAGGGACCTGAGCGCCGCGCCCTCTGCGTCGCCGCCCTCGATCAGGTCGATGCTCCCCAACCTCAACCGTCCCTCTCGCGCCGCTCCAACCACGCTACCAACCGCCTCGCGGCCTCCATCGCGGGGCCGCCGGGGACGGGCCGGTCCGTTGCGTCCCGCAGGAGCTCGAGGTCGCGCTGGACGCCGCTCGGGGCTTCGAGCAGGGTCGCCTCGGCGTCCGGGTCCTGCTGGTGGGCCGCGAGCCTCGCCTCGCGTTTGAGGGCCGAGAGGGCGCGCTCGCCGGCGAGGCGGCACAGCGCGAGGTAGGTCCCGAGCGGGTCGGCGTCGTCCTCGAGATCCGCCGCGCCAAGCCTGGTGAGGAGCTCGGCCGCCTGCGGCGAGGCGTCGGCGACCGCCTCGTGCAGCTCGGACGCGTGCTCGAGCGCTGCGAAGGCCTCGCGCTGGAGGGGGTCTGTGAAGAGCACGTCCTCGAGCAGGCCGGCGACCTCCGCAGGACGATGGATCGCCAGGGCGAGCGCCTCCAGCCCGGCCCGGGGTCCGGTCGATCCGGCGGCAGAGCGTGCGCGCCCCGGCCCGGGCGTGACCGACCGGGACGCGACGGGGCCGGCCTCCTCCTCGTCGTCCTGCCGGAGGGAGGCGGGCGCAGCGCCGCTGCCGGCGGCCTGCGCGCCACCGGGGGCCGTCGGACGGGCGCCGGGCTCGGAGCCGCGCGACCGCGCCCGCTCGGCGATCCGCCGCCGTCGCTGCTCGAGGAGCGGGCGGAGCCGCTCGGGGTCGTGCTGGGTCCTGTCGGCGACCTCGACGAGGTACTGGTCCCTGACGAGCTCGCTCGGATGCTGGGCGATGGCGTCGAGGGCGCTCTCGGCGGCGCGCGAGCGGCCCTCGGGCGACCTGAGGTCTGCCGCCTGCAGGGCGCGGTCGACCTCGAAGGCGAGGAAAGGCCGGGCAGCGGCCACCGCGCCGGCAAGGCCGGCCGGGTCGAGCCGCGCGAGGTCGGCGGGGTCCCTGCCGGCGGGCAGCGAGGCGACGGCGAGCTCGACGTCGTGGCGACGCTCCCACTCGTAGAGGCGCGCTGCGGCGCTCTGGCCGGCGCTGTCTGCGTCGAAGGCGAGCACGACCCGGCGGGCGAAGTTCGAGAGCAGGCGGAGGTGCTCCTCGGTGAGGGCGGTCCCGCAGGTGGCGACGGCGCGGGGCACGCCTGCCTGGAAGAAGCCGATGACGTCGGTGTACCCCTCGCAGACGACGACCTCCCCGGTGCGCGTGACCTCTCCTTTGGCCCAGTTGAGCCCGTAGAGGGTGCGGCGCTTCTGGTAGACGGAAGACTCGGGTGAGTTGCGGTACTTCGGTCCCTGGTCGCCGCGCTGGCGCCGGAGCTCGGGCGGGAGGACCCGCCCGCCGAGCGCGATGGCCCGCCCGCCGGCGTCGAAGATGGGGAAGATCACGCGCTCGCGGAAGGCGTCCTGGAGCCGACCGCGACCCGACCAGGCGAGGCCCGCCTCGACGAGCACGCCCGCCGGCAGGTCGATCGAGCGGACGAGGTCGTCGTTGGCCGAGCCGGCCCAGCCGAGTCGGAACTGGCGGACGAGCCCGGCGTCGTAGCCGCGCGAGCGCAGGTACTGCCGCGCCCTTCCGGCTTCGGCGCCGGAGAGGAGCCGCTCGTGGTAGCGCTCGACCGCCTTCGACAGCGCTTCGTAGAGCTGCTTCCGCCGGCCGCGCTCGGCGCCGGCGCGGCCGTCCTGCTCGTCACGGACCGCGATCCCGGCTCGGGCGGCCAGGCGCTCCACCGCCTCGACGAAGTCGCAACCCTCGACGGCTCGCACGAAGCTGATGGCGTCCCCGGCGGCCCGGCAGCCGAAGCAGTAGTAGAGACCGGTCTCGGGATTGACGCTGAACGAGCCGGTGCGCTCGGCGTGGAAGGGGCACAGCCCGACGAACCGGCGCCCGACGCGCTTCAGCGCCGTGTGCTCCCCGACGACGGCGACGATGTCGGTCGCCGCCCGGACCTTGGCGACGTCCTCGTCGGGGATCGGCATCGTCCGGGACGCTATCCCTGGCGCGTGCCGGCCCTGACCGCCTACCGCGACGCCCGTCCCTGCCGGCTACATCCCGAGGCGCCCGGCAAGGTGGGCGACGAGGCCGTCGATGGCGACGCGCTCCTGCACCGTCGTATCGCGGTCGCGGACCGTGACCGCGCGATCCGACAGGCTCTCGAAATCGACGGTGACGCACAGCGGGGTCCCGATCTCGTCCTGGCGCCGGTAGCGCCTGCCGATCGACTGGGTGTCGTCGCGCTCGCACGGGAAGCGCGAGCGGCAGGCCTTGGCGACCTCGGCGGCCACCCCGAGGAGCTCGGGCTTGCGCGAGAGGGGGAGCACGGCCACCTGGTAGGGGGCGATGCGCGGGTGCAGGCGGAGCACCACCCGGCGCTCGCCGCCGATCTCGTCCTCGTCGTAGGCGGCGAGCAGGAACGCCATCATCGCCCGGGTCGCGCCGGCGGCCGGCTCGATGACGTAGGGGACGTAGCGCTCGCCGGTCGCCTGGTCGAACTGCTCGAGCCGCACGCCGGAGTGGGCCGAGTGCGCCTTCAAGTCGAAGTCGGTGCGGTTGGCGATCCCCTCGAGCTCACCCCACCCCCAGGGGAAGTCGAACTCGACGTCGGTCGCCGCCGCGGCGTAGTGCGCCAGCTCCTCCGGCACGTGCGAGCGGAGCCTGAGAAGCCGGTCGGGGATCCCGTACCGCTGGTACCAGGCGAGCCGCTCGGCGCACCAGTACTCGAACCAGCTCGGGGCGTCGGCGGGGGGCACGAAGTACTCCATCTCCATCTGCTCGAACTCCCGCGTCCGGAACACGAAGTTCCCGGGCGTGATCTCGTTGCGGAAGCTCCGTCCGATCTGCGCGATGCCGAACGGCGGTTGGCGCCGGGTGGTGGACAGCACGTTTGCGAAGTTGACGAACATGCTCTGCGCCGTCTCGGGACGCAGGTAGGCGACCGAGGATCCGTCCTCTACGGGTCCGACGAAGGTCTTGAACATGAGGTTGAACGGGCGCGCCTCGGTGAGGTCGGTCGAGCCGCAGTTCGGGCAGACGCCGTTCTCGAGGTGGTCCGCGCGTAGCCGCTCCTTGCAGTTGCGGCAGTCGACGAGCGGGTCGGTGAAGGTCGAG
Source organism: Acidimicrobiaceae bacterium (assembly GCA_027320205.1). Taxonomy (GTDB): domain Bacteria; phylum Actinomycetota; class Acidimicrobiia; order Acidimicrobiales; family Bog-793; genus JAKAOD01. The sequence continues at coordinate 32 of DAHVLW010000209.1, read as the reverse complement.
AGGTGTCCGGACGCCTCCCAGACGCGGGGATT
>DAHVLW010000183.1:0-3407 GCA_027320205.1 Acidimicrobiaceae bacterium | reverse complement strand
CCGTGATCGACCATCGGATCACGGCCGACTCGGCCCGCCTGCGGGCCGAGCAGCGGGCCGAGCGGCGAGCGACGACCTGGTTGCGCCACGTCGCGGTCGCGGCCTACGTGAGCGCCGCGAGCGGCGGCACGGGTGCGCTCTCGGCCGCGAGCGGCTCCATGCTCGCGGTCCAGCAGGTCTACGTCGACGCCGCCGGCGGCAGCCTCGAGGCGGCCACGACGGCCGTCGTCGACGCCCACCATCGCAGCTGGGTCACCAGCCGCACCCTTGCCTCCGAGCGGGCGAGCACGGTTGCCACGCTCGCGGCCCTGCGGAGTGCCAGGGCCGTGGCGGCCACCGCGACCTCGGCCGACGAGACCCTTCTCGGCCACGTGCGCCACCAGCTCCTCGCGCTGGTGGCCGCGGCGAACCAAAGGCGCGAGCAGGTGGCGGAGCGCGCGCTCGCCGCGCAGGCGGCGAGGCTCGCCACCCCCCAGCCGGTCTCGCCCCCCGTCCGGCCGGTGGTCGTCACGCCGGGGAGCTACGCCGACCCGTTCCGAGCCGTCTCGGGGCTGTCCCCGGAGCGGATCGACCAGGGCGTCGACTACAGCGGGTTCGGGCCCGTCTACGCGGTGGGCGACGGCGTGGTCCTGAGCACGGTGAACGGCGGCTGGCCCGGCGGCACCTTCATCACCTACCGGCTCACGGACGGGCCCGCGCAGGGACTCGTCGTCTACGTCGCCGAGGACCTCGACCCGACGGTGCAGGTCGGCGAGACGGTGACGGCGGGCACGGTGATCGGCCAGATGTACGGAGGCCCGGACGGCATCGAGACCGGCTGGGCAGACCCGACGGGTGACGGCAACACGATGGCCGCCGACTACGGCCAGTTCAACGGGTGGAACGTGACCGCGTTCGGCCTCAACTTCTCCCAGCTGCTCCAGTCGCTCGGCGCTCCGGGCGGCATCGTCGACGCCGGGGTGGCAGGGGCGCTGCCCCCCAGCTGGCCCTCCTGGTGAGCCTCCCGGAGCCGGCCCGGCGCTGCGTCAGCGCCTCGCCGGCTTCGTCCCTCTCACGACGGCCGCCTCGTTGACGACCGGGGCGGCCCGCACGTCGACGAACCCCGCGCGCTCGAGCATCGCCACCCACGCGCCCATCGGGATCGGGCGCTCCTGCACCCTGAAGACAAACCGGCCGGCGTTCTTCGCGATCCGCCACCAGCCGGCCGGCCCCTTGCGGAGCATGAGGACGATCTTCGCGGCGATGATCCGGCGATCGCGCGCCTCGCCGCCCCGACCGAACATCATGTCGCCGACGACAAGCCGGCCGCCGGGGCGCAGCCAGCCGGCGGCCTTGCGGACGGCGGCCTCCTTGTCCTCGTCGCGCAGGTGGTGCAGCACGTAGTTCGAGACGACGAGGTCCACCGACTCGGGCTCGAAGGCGAGCTGCTCGATCGCCTCGGACCGACCGACGACGTTGGTGAGCCCGCCGGCGCGGGCGCGCTCCTCGAGCAGCGCGATCATCGCCGGGCTCACGTCGACGCCCACGACCTCCGCGACCGACGGCGCGATGCGCAGGGCGAGCTGGCCGGAGCCGCAGCCGAGATCGACGACGCGCTCGCCCGAGCGGGGCGCCGACTCGTCGACCACCCGCTCGACCACCCGCGTCAGGCCAGGGCTCTCCGCCGCCTGGCGATCCCATGAGCTCGCGTTGCGCGTCCAGAACCGCCGCTGGCGGGCGATGTTCGCGCGGGCGCTCCCGCGGGTCGCGCGGGTCGCGCCCCCGGCGAGGGCCCGGCCGGGGCCCGCCCCTCCGGCGCCGGCGTCCCCGGGGCCCGGCACTGCGCCCGTCACGGCGAGCCCGCCTCGAAGGTGTAGCGGTAGCCGAGCTTCGGCGAGGAGATCGTGCCGACCACGTGGCCCCCGACCTCGACGCCGATGCTGCGCACCGCCGCCGCGACGGTGGGGGTCGCGCTGCCGCTCACCGGGAACGACGCCGGACGCGAGCTCGGCTGGAGGGTCTCGGCGGCGTAGAGCCGTCCGGACCCGGCCGGCTCCTCGACCATGGTCCAGCACGGGTGGTTCGGCAACGTCGCGACGAGGAGCGCGTACGACGCCGCGCCGACGTCGTAGGTGGCGCCGTTGGCGCTCTCGGAGACGACGTGGAACCCCGAGGGGGTCGTGCTGCTCGTCGGGTGTCCGCTCCCACGTGCCGAGGTGACGGGGCGCGCCCCCGGCGAGGACCTGGCGGCAGAGGGGGTGCGGCGGAGGAAGTCGAGCCAGCTCGGGTGCTCGCGCTCGACGAGCACGCCGAGCAGGAGCAGGACGAGCAAGAGGACGAGCAGCCAGACCACGAGCCGCAGCGCGTAGGGTGCGCTCCGCCGCCGCTGACGGGCGCGGCCCCGGTCGAGGTACGGCTGCTCCGCCGGGACGACCGGCAGCTCCTCGGTGACGGCGCGCCCCACGGGCCGCTGCGCGGCGCGCTGCGCCGTGCGCGCCGGCGCGGGCTCGGCCGCGCGTCCGCCGGGCGCGCCTGGGTCGCCGCCGCCCTGGACGCGGCCGGCGCCGGAGGCGGCGGCGTCGGGGGAGCCAGCCGTCCGGCGGGAGGCCGGTCTGGCCGGCCCGCCGCGGGGGCTCGAGGTCCGCGTCACCGAGCCCTCGGGGTCACTGGGCCCTCGCCTCGGGGAGCCACGCCGCGCCGACGATGCCGCGGCCGGTGTGGACCTGCATCGCGAGGCTGAAGCCGGACACGAAGTCGACGCCGCCGAGCAGCTCCTCGAGGCGACGGGCGAGCTCGGGCGCGTCGGCGTGGAAGACCGTCGAACGCTCTGTCCCGCCGGGCGTGCCCTGCTCGTAGGCGCGACGGATCGCCTGGAGGGAGCTCTCGGCGTCCTCGGCGGTCCCGAGCGGCTCGACGACGCCGTCGTGCATCCGGAACACGCTGCGTACCCCGTCGGGGGCGCCGGGTCCGAGCACGTCGTCGGGCACCGGGCCGCTCCGCCGGATCGGCGCGAGCGTCTCGAGCGAGGCGACGAGCTCCACCCTTCGGGCCGCGTCCTCGATCGCCGCGACCACGGCGTCGAGGTCGCCGTCCCGCCTCGCCGCCTCGGCCCCGGCGAGCACGACGAGCGCCTGCCCGGCAGCGGCCGTCCGCGCGTCCACGGCGACGGTGCGCCGGTCGGCGAGGCTCGCGGCGAGCGAGGCGTTGCGGAACATCGCGGCGAACTCGATCGCCGGCGTGACGAGCACGGCGGCCTCCAGGCCCGATCCCTCGACCGCCGCCAGGTACTCTGTCACGAAGGGGCGGCTCGCGCCGCCGAGCTCCTCCTCCTCGGCGGCCGCCGAGATGGACCAGTCCGCGACGGCCCCGGGCTCCGTCGATGCTCGTTCTTCGGGCAGGTAGATGTTTATGGGGAGGACCCGGATCCC
>DAHVLW010000171.1:0-3214 GCA_027320205.1 Acidimicrobiaceae bacterium | reverse complement strand
ACGACGTCGACACCGAAGAGGACCTGCGAAGGTGCGAGGAGGCCCTCCGGCGCGGCGCTCGCTGGGGCTAGCCGCCCGGCGGCGCCGTCGCGTCGGTCGCGGAGGGGTGCGTCTCGAGGTGGTCGAGCAGCTCGGAGAGGCTCGCCTCGGCGACGCAGACCGAGCTGTCGGCGGCGCCGTAGTACAGGTGCACGGTGTCGCCGTCGTCGCGGAGCACCCAGCCGCAGGGGAAGACGACGTCGGGGACGTCGCCGCCGCGTTCGTAGGGCTCGTGCGGGCCGAAGACCCACTCGTTGCCCCGGGCGATCACCCTGCTCGGGTCGTCCCGGTCGAGCAGCGCCAACCCGAGGCGGTAGATCGACCCCGACGCGGTCGTCCGCACGCCGTGGTAGCAGAGGAGCCAGCCGTCGCGCGTGAGCATCGGCGGCGGGCCCAGCCCGACCTTGTTGGCGTCCCACCACCCGCCGCGGCGCGCCGGGACGAGGATGCGAGACTCTCCCCAGTAGCGCAGGTCCGGGCTGAAGGAGAGCCAGATGTGCGTCCCGAGGCCCTGCATGGTGGCCATGGGCCGGTGCACGAGCGCCCAGCGCCCGTCGAACAGCCGCGGGAACAAGGCGGCGTCCTTGTCCTCCGGCGGCTGGAGGACGCCGCGGTGCTCCCAGGTGAGGAAGTCGCGCGTCACCGCGTGGCAGACGAGCGGGCCGGCCGTCGAGTACCCGACGTAGACGACGTGGTACTCGTCGCCGACCTGGGTGATGCGCGGGTCCTCGATCCCCCAGTGCTCCTCGAACCGTCCGGGCCTCGGCTCGAGCTGGCGGACCCGGTCGATCTCCCAGCCGTCCAGGCCGTCCTCGCTCGTCGCCACGACGAGCGAGGAGAGGCCGGTGCGGTGCTCGACGCGCAGGAGGAGGAGCGTACGCCCGTCCAGGACGGTGGCGCCGGGGTTGAACACCGCGTTCACCATCCGGGGGAAGTGGGCAGCGGTGATGACCGGGTTGGCCTTGTGACGCTTGAAGAGCTCCCGGGGGTCCGCCGAGCTCGCCATCGGACCTCCTCGATCCGGCCGACGTCCGTGGCCGCGGGTCGCTCCGGGGTCCGCCGCACCCGGGATGCGCGACTGCAGCTCCGCCGTCGACTATAAATGCTCGCTCTGAAGGCCGGGGCTCGATCGGCCGTCAGGATCGGCATGCGAGGGACCGTGGGGGAAGAGGCAGCGAGCGGGGCGGTGCTCGCCGCCACAGAGGTGGCGCACGTGCGGCGCGTCACCGAGCGGCCGATCGCCGACGCCCTCTCGGTCCCCGGCTACGGGGCCGTCTTCAACGCCGGCCTGCTCCACCACGAAGGCGCCTTCCATCTCTTCGCACGCGCCGTGCGAGCCGGCTACCGCCGCAACTCCGGGTCGGGCGACCGCTTCCTCGACTATGTCTCGGACGTCGTGGTGCTCACCTCGCGCGACGGCGTCGAGTACGAGTTCGCCTACGTGCTCGCCCCGGCGGGGTCGAACGGCACGACGAGCATCGAGGACCCCCGTGTCCAGCGGGTGTCTGCGGGGGACCGCGAGCGAGTCGTCATGACCTCCACCTGGCTCACGCCGGCATCCGGCGCGCCGTGGCGCATCGGGGCGCACGAGCTCGCGTGGAACGCGGGGCGGTTCCACCTTCGCGAGCGCAGCGGGCGACTTCTCGGTCCGGAGGGGATCGCCGACAAGGACGCCGTCGTGTTCGCGCTTCTGGACGGGCGCGTCGCGCTCATCCACCGCATCCATCCGAACATGCAGCTCGCCGTGTTCGACGACCTCGACCACCTCATGGGCGCCGGTGCCGAGTACTGGGACGACTACCTGCTCGACCTCGACCGCCACACGCTGCTCGCGCCGAGCCCCGGGGCCCTCGGCGTCGGCGCAGGAGCGCCGCCTGTGCCGACGGAGGAGGGCCTCCTCCTGTTCTTCCACGAGCGCCGCGGCGACGGCTCCTACACGATGAACCTCGCACTGCTCGAGCCGGCGTCCGGCGCCGTCGTGAGCCGCCTCCCCTCGGCGATCCTCGAGCCCGAGCTCGAGTGGGAGCGCCGCGGCGACGTCGACGACGTCGTGTTCGTCCAGGGGGCGCACCGCGACGGCGACGTCGTCTACCTCACCTACGGGGCCGCCGACCGCTGCGTCGGCGCCGCGACCGCCTCCGTCTCCCACCTGCTCGACGCCCTTGCCGGAGCGGCCTGACGACGCGCGCCCCGGCGCGCCCGGGCCGTCGCGAGCACCGAGACGTAGGCCATCGTCGACTCGGCGCCCTGGTTGAGGTTGACCGCCGCCGGGCCGAGCCCGTCGAAGCCGCCGCCCGTGGCCGGGTCGAACATCCCGAGCCCGGCGTCGTTCTCCCCGAGAAACCACGCCGCGGCGAGCTCGAGCGCCTCTCCGAAGCGCACGGCTCCGGTGACGTCGAACGCACGGGCGCAGGCGTCGGCCATCGCCCAGGCCTCGATCGGCTGCTGGTCGAACGCGGGGCGACGCTCGCCGCGCCCTCGCCCGGCGGCGGGCGTGAAGCTGAACCAGCGCCGCCCGCGCCCGTCTGGTCCCGCGAGCTCCCCGGCGACGAGCCACTCGAGGACGGCGATCGCCGCATCCGCAAGCCCGGTCCGCCCGAGGGCCGTCGCAGCAGCGAGGGCGGCGTCGGGCAGGAGGGCGTTGGCGTAGGTGAGGCGAGCCTCGGGCCAGAGCCAGCCGGCGGCGGGCCCATCGGCGGCGGGCCCGCCGGCGAGATGGCCACCGGGTCTCGGCTCGGCGAGCGCGGGCTCGCCTCCGGTCCGGCGGCCGGCGCCGCCCCCGGCGAGGAGCGCCTCGCTCTGATCGGCGGCATCGCCGAGGAGCCGGCGTGCCCGGCCGTGGTCGGGATCGACGGCGAGGAGCGCCGCGGCCCCGAGCGCCGCGTAGGCGGTCGCCCTCGACCAGGGCGAGCGGAAGCACGCCGCCTCCTCGAACAAAGCCGTCGCCCGTCTGCGCAGCTCTGGCCACGGCGCGGAACCGGCGGCCGTGCCGAGCCCGAGGAGCGCTCGGCCGGCGGCGTCGTCGCTCGGCTCGTCGTCGGTCCACCGGCCGTCCGGCCCGAGCCGCAGGCTGAAGGCGCCTCGACCGAGGTGGGCCCGCTCGAGGAAGGCGAGCGTCACGCCGGCGATCCTGCGAGCCGCAGGATCGCCCGGAAGGCGGCAGGCGAGGGCGAGC
>DAHVLW010000130.1:0-6167 GCA_027320205.1 Acidimicrobiaceae bacterium | reverse complement strand
GCACGCCCGCCGCGACGTCGGGGCTGAGGGGTGTCGCGGCCGAGTCGCTCGGACTCGGGTTGCTCCTCGCGGTGGTCGGGTCGTTCTCGCCGGAAAGCATCCTTGCCGTGCTTGCCTGCGCCTTTGCGATCGCGCTCGGCGCGCTCGCCGGCGGGCGGGCTGCGGCGGCGCTACGCGCCCTCGCCGTCGCCGCCGGCGGGATCGTCGTGGCGTTCGCGCTCGCCTTCCCCTGGTCGCTGACCTTCCTTCAGCCCGGCGCCCGGTGGAGCGCCCTGTCGGGGGCGTCGCCGTCGCCGCAGGCCGCGCCTCACCTGTCGTCGTTGCTCAGCTTCACGGTTGGCCCGGTCGGCCGCGGTCCGCTCGTCTGGGCGTTCCTCGCCGCTGCGGCGTTCGCCCTCCTCGCAGGGCGTGGCGCGCGCTTCGAGTGGGCGGCGCGGCTCTGGCTCGTCGCGCTCGGCTCCGTCGCACTCGCCTGGTCCGGAGCCGAGGGCTGGCTGGGCTCCGGCGGCGGGGCGCTGCGGGCGCTGCTCGCTCCCGCGGCCGCTTGCGTCGCCGCCCTCGTCGGGCTCGGCTGGGCCACGCTTGCCGAGGACGTGCGCGCCTCCGGCTTCGGATGGCGCCACGCGACGGCGCTCCTCTTCGGCGCGGCGTCCATCGCCGGCTCCTTCCCGGTGCTCGGCTCGACGCTGAGTGGCCGGTGGGGGCTCCCGACGACCGGCTACGGCTCCGTGCTGGGCTGGCTCCAGACAGGCCACGGGAGCGGCTCGGCGCAGGGAAAGACGCTCTGGCTCGGCGATCCGAGGGTGCTCCCGATGCGGGGCTGGGAGGTCTCTCCGGGTCTTGCCGCAGCGGTCGAGCGCCGCGGGCTGCCGAACGCGACGCGCCTGTGGCCGAGCGCCGATCCCGGCGAAGCGAGCGTGATCATCGCCGACGTCGCCGCCGCCGAGTCGGGGCGTACGATCCGCCTCGGCCATCTCCTCGCGACGAGCGGCGTCCGGTACGTGCTCGTCCCCTCGGCGATCGCGCCGGATCTCCCCGGCGGCCAGCGCCAGGCGGCGACGCCCGCACCTCTGGCGCTGCGCAACGCCCTCGGCGCGCAGATCGACCTGCACGAGCTGCCGAGCGAGGGCGGGGTCGCGGTCTACGCCAACCTCGCCTGGTCCCCGGCGTCCGGCTCGCAGCCGGCCGTCTCGGGAGCCGGGGGGACGCCCGCCGCCCTTCGCTCCCTCGGCGTCGCCGCGGCGCTGTCCTGCTGGCTGGGCGCTCTCTTGCTGTACCTGCGGCGGCGGCGGCGCTCGCGCGCCCGGCGCCACGCACCGCGGCCGCCGGGCTCCGGCCTGGTCGCCGGATCGCCGCGGCGGGCCGCGATCCCCCGCTCGGCGACGCCCGCCGCGCTCGAGCCCGTCGGAGCCACGCGATGAGCGGCCCGGGACCCATGGCCACGCCGGGGAGCCCGGCGGGGGGGAGCCCGGGGCTCTCGGACGGCCGGCCGAGCCCGGGTGGCGCCCGGCGGGTGGCCACGGTCGGTGTGGTCGCCGTGCTCCTCGCCCTTGCCGGCGTCGCCAACGCCGAGATCCGCGCGCACGCCGGCCGCCCGCCGGCGGGTCCGGAGGTCGCGCCGGCGGTCGCCGTCGGGAAGGCCAGCTCGAGCGCGTGGTTCTGTCCTGGGCCTCTCCCGGTCGGCACGCTCTCCGAGGCGTCGTCCGTGGCCATCACCGATGTCGGGACCCATCCGCTCACCGGCGACGTCACGATCGCCGCGACGTCCGGGCGGAGCTCCACCGAGACGGTGACGATCCCTGTCCGGGGTGAGAGCGTCGTCGGGCTGCGGCGCCATGGACCCCGCGGCTCGGCCGCCGTGACGGTCGTGGTCAACGGCAGCGGCGCGGCGGTCGACGAGCTCGTGCACGGGAGCGAGGGCGTCTCGGCGACCCCCTGCTCGCAGAGCCCGGCCCCGAGCGCGTACTTCGCCGCCGGCAGCACGCAAGGGGCGAGCAACCTGTCGCTCGGCGTCTACGACCCTGGGGCGACGCCGGCCGTCGTCGACGTCTCGTTCGTGACGAGCTCGGGCACCGTCGCGCCGCCGGCGTTCCAGGACATGAGCGTCGGGCCGGGCCAGGTCGTCGTCCTCGACGTCGGCCACTACGTGCCGAGCGAAGCGGCAGTCGCCACTCTCGTCCACTCGACCGGGGGCGGCGTCGCCGCCGGCACCCTGCTCACCGCCGTCGTCGGCCATGCCCTCATGACCTCGCTCGTCGACGGCGTGGACGGCAGCGCCAGGAGCTGGCTCGTGCCCGCCGGGCCGACGGGCGAGCGCATGGCGAGCAGCTTCAGTGTCCTCAACCCCGGCTGCCGCAAGACTCTTGTCCATCTCCAGCTCGGTGCGGGGGGTACCGCGGCCGAGCTCACCGCGTCGGTGCCCGCTCACGGGCTCGTCACGCTGCGCCCCGGACTGGCGGGCGACGGCGGGGCGATGAGCTGGGCGACGGTGCGCAGCAGCGGCGCGCCGGTCGTCGTCGCGCGCGAGACGCTCGTCATCCCGCAGCCCCCGACGCGCGAGGTGACGGCCCGCCGCGCCGCCGCGCGGCCCTCGCCCGCTCAGGCGACGGGGTCAGCCCAGGCGCCGACGTCGGTCGCGGCGGCGGCGACGGCGGCCGCCGCCCGGCCACCTTCCGCGCAGGCCGCCCCGGTGCTGCTCGCCGGGGTTGCGGTCACCTCAGGGGTCACGGCGGCGGCACCGACGTGGGTGCTTCCCGGTGGCGAGTCCGACGCGCGAACGAGCGAGGTCGTCGTCATCCAGAACCCCTCCCGGCGCCCTGCACGGGTCGAGGTCGAGCGGCTCGCCGCACTCCGCGGCGCCGTCCCCATCGCCGCGGTCCCGCCGCTCGAAGTGCAGCCGGGCGAGGTCGTCTCCGTCGACATGGCCGACGTCGTGCGCTCCGACGGGACGCTTCCGCTCCTTGTGAAGGCGTCGCGGCCGGTCGTCGCCGGGGAGATGCTCTACGGTCGCATCACCGCCGGGTTCACGCTTCCGGCGGCGATCGCCGTGCGCTGAACCCGGGGTCCTCGAGCAGGGGGCCCGGGCTCGCCGCGAGCGACGGGCCGCCGGTCGCCGGCTCGGTCGTGCTGCCGGCGCCGACCGGTGCCTTGGCGAGGATCGACCCGGCGTAGTGGGCGCCGTTCGGCTGCTCCCCATGAACGGGACGGCCGTAGGCCTCGTCGATGATGCGCGCGACGTCCTGGCCGTCGACTGTCTCCTTCCGCAAGAGCTCTCGAGCGAGCGCCTCGAGGCCGTTGCGGTGCTCCTCGAGCACCTCGCGCGCCCGCCCTTCCTGCGCCCGGAGGATCTTCGAGACCTCCTGGTCGACGAGCCGGCTCATGTCCTCGGAGTAGTCGCGAGAGTGCATGAGGTCTTCGCCGAGGAAGACCATCCCCTGCGAGCCCCACGCCATCGGGCCGACCTCGGCGGACATGCCCCACTCGCGAACCATCTTGCGGGCGAGCTCGGTGTTCCGCTGAAGGTCGTCGCTCGCCCCCGTGGAGAGGTCGCCGTAGATGATGAGCTCGGCGACGCGCCCGCCCATGCGCACCGCGAGCGAGTCCTCGATGTACTCGCGCCGGTAGATGTGGCGCTCCTCGAGGGGGATCTGCTGGGTCACCCCGAGAGCCATGCCCGTCGGGATGATGCTCACCTTGAGCAGCGGGTCGGCGAAGGGGAGGACGTAGGAGAGGACGGCGTGGCCGGACTCGTGGAAGGCGACGCGCTCCTTCTCCGAGTCCGAGAGCACCGTGCTCTCGCGCTGCTGGCCCATCAGCACGCGGTCACGCGCCGCGTCGAAGTCCTGCATCTCGATGACCTGGCGGCCGCGGCGCACCGCGTGCAGAGCCGCCTCGTTCACCAGGTTCGCGAGATCGGCGCCGCTCATGCCCGGCGTGCCCCGTGCCACGACCTCGAGGTCGACGTCGGGGCCGATCCGCTTGTCGCGGCAGTGGACACGCAGGATCGGCTTGCGTTCCTCGAGGTCAGGGAGCGGCACGACGATCTGTCGGTCGAAGCGCCCGGGGCGCAGCAGGGCCGGGTCGAGGATGTCGGGGCGGTTCGTCGCCGCCATCATGACGACGCCCTCGGCAGGGTCGAAGCCGTCCATCTCGTTGAGCATCTGGTTGAGCGTCTGCTCGCGCTCGTCGTGCCCGCCGCCCAGCCCGGCTCCCCGCTTGCGCCCGATCGAGTCGATCTCGTCGACGAAGATGATCGCCGGCGCCTGCTTGCGCGCCGTCTGGAACAGGTCGCGCACGCGGCTTGCGCCGACACCTACGAACATCTCCATGAAGTCCGAGCCGCTCACCGAGAGGAACGGCACCCCCGCCTCTCCGGCGACGGCACGCGCGAGGAGCGTCTTGCCGGTGCCCGGTGGTCCGACGAGAAGGACGCCGTTCGGGATCCGGGCTCCGATCTCACGGAAGCGGGCCGGCGACTTGAGGAAGTCGGCGACCTCGCTGAGCTCCTGCTTCACCCCGGTGTAGCCGGCGACGTCGTTGAAGGTGGTCCTCGGCCGTTCGGTCGAGTAGACCTTGGCGCGCGACCGGCCGATCGACATGATGCCCGACATCTGGCCCTGGGCCCTGCGGTTGAGCCAGACCATGAACCCGATGAACAAGGCGATGGGCAGGAGGTAGATGAGCAGGTCGGGCAGGATGCTCGACGACGGCGTGGAGAAGTGCACCTGCGCCCCGGACTTCTGGAGCGCCGCCAGCTCCGTGTCCGGCATCGAGGCAGGGCCCGTCGTCTGGTAGGTCGGCCCGTTGGGGCTGAGCTTGTAGGTGATCCCGCCGGTCGCGTTGTCGACCGTGACGGAGTAGACCTCTTTCTTCTGGAGCTGGGACTGGAAGGCGGTGTACGAGACGCTCGTCGTCGAGCTGTGGGAGATGAAGGACGAGCCGAGGACGAACAGGACGAGGACCACGACGAGGGCCGCGAGCACCCAGCGCCAGGTCGCGTCCCCGCCCGAGGGGACGCCGGGTCCCTGGCGGCCCGGGCCACCCGTTCCTGGTCGGAGGTCCTGCGGTTGTCGGCTCATCTCGAACATCGTAGGCGCCGGAGCCGGTCGACCTGTCGGCACGGCGGCCGGAGGGCCTGCTCGCCACCTGTGACCCGGATTGACCGGGCTCGCCGCGGCGGCGACGCTCAGGGAGTGGGGAGCGTGGTCCGGGAGCCTCGGCGCACCTCGGCCCGGCCGAGGTTCCAGCCGAACGACTTCGGGCTCGGCGAGGCGCTCGCCGGCCTTGCCGCGGGGTTCGTGCTCGCGAGCGTCCTCGTCGCCGTGCTCGCCGCGGCGAGCGAGCACCCCCGCCACGCGAGCACCTTCGGCAGCGACGTCGTCGACCTCCTCGGGCTGTGGGCGGGCCTCGTCGGGGCGGCCGTGGTGGCAAGCCGCCGCCGCGGCTCGGCGCGCGGCCCCGACCGCGGTGCGAGCACGGTGCTCGGCGATCTCGCCGCCGACTTCGGGCTCGCCTTCCGGCCCTGGCCCGACCTGCCCCTCGGCGTCGCCGTCGGCCTGGCCTCCCAGTACCTGCTGGTCCCCTTGTTCGAGCTGCCGCTCGCCCCCTTCGTCCCCCACCTCGCGCACCGACTGAGCCAGCCTGCCCGCTCCGTCACGGGCGGCGCCCACGGCCCCGGGCTGCTGCTCATCGCCTTCCTCGTGTGCGCCGGGAGCCCGATCGTCGAGGAGCTGTTCTTCCGGGGGCTGCTCCTGCGAGCGCTCGCCGCCCGTCTCGCGCCGCTCGGCCGGCGGATCGGCCCGGTCGTCTCCGTCGTCGCCGTCGGGCTCGTCTTCGGCCTCGTCCACTTCGAGGCACTGGAGTTCCCGGCGCTTGCGGGCTTCGGCGTGGTGCTCGCCGTCCTCGCCTGGCGGACCGGCCGGCTCGGGCCCGGGATCGTCGCCCACATGGCGTTCAACACGGCGACGGTGGTCACCTTGGCCCGCTGGCACTGAGCCGCCCGCCGGCTGCCTCGCGGGCCGGCCGCCGCCGGTCGCTCACCACCCGCCCGTGTAGCATCAATCCTCGCCATGGCGCCAGGGAGCCCGTTCGCGTCGATCTTCAAGGCGTACGACGTGCGGGGAATCGTCCCCGACGAGCTCGACGCGCGGCGCGCCTACGCGATCGGC
>DAHVLW010000121.1:0-2083 GCA_027320205.1 Acidimicrobiaceae bacterium | reverse complement strand
GTCGCTCGGCGCCGTGTGCAGGCGGATCACCATCGTGTCGCCGACGAAGCGGCGCGAGTGGTAGTTGCGCCGGAAGCCGAGGACCTCCCCGACGGCCTCGTCGACCTCGGCCGTGATCCGGTAGAGCGCGGCGTCCGGCGGGTCCGCAAGCCCGCGGTGGTACACCTGGTCGGTGACGAAGCGCTCCCACCCCTCCCAGTAGGAGTCGCCGCGCCGCTCGACGAGGACGATCGGCGCCGGCTCGGCCTTGCCCGTCTGGAGCAGGGTGAGCAGCTCGAAGGCCTCGTCCAGGGTCCCGAAGCCGCCCGGGAGGACGAGGAAGCCGCTCGACTCCTTCATGAGCATCAGCTTGCGGGTGAAGAAGTACTTCATCTCGACGAGCTTCTCGTTCTCGGCGATCCAGGCGTTGGGAAGCGCCTCGAAGGGAAGCCTGATGTTGACCCCGATCGCCATCTCCGGGCCCGCCCCCTCGTTGCCCGCCGCCATGATCCCCGGCCCGGCCCCCGTGACCACCATCCAGCCCGCCTCGGCGAAGCGCCGGGCGAGCGAGCGGGCGAGCACGTACAGCCCGTCGGAGGGGGCGGTGCGCGCCGAGCCGAAGATCGTCACCTTCGGCACCTCGCGGTACGGGGCGAACATCGCGAACGCCTCGGCCATCTCCGCCAGGGCCGAGTTGGCGATCTTCAGGTCGAGGCGGCTCACGCCGTTGCGCGTGAGCTCGAGCGCCGAGGAGATGATCGAGCGGTAGAGCTCCCGGTGGCGCTTGGCGCCGGCGGCGTCCAGGAGCCCGTCGATGAGCGCCGCGACGTCGGGCGCCGAGCCGGCGGCGACCCCGCCTGCGGGTGCTGCGCCCTCGGCCTCCTCGCTCACACCGACGCCCCCGCCGCCCCCGGCTCGACGAGCCAGACGACCCGCTCGGCCCGGACCTCCGCTGCCGGCAGCGCCTCGCCGCGGGTGACGCGCTCGAAGGCCTCCCTCTTCTCCTCGCCCATCACGACGAGGACGACGAGGCGGGCGAGGGCGATGCCGGCGTAGGTGAGCGTGAGCCGCTCGAAGGGGTTGCGGCCGGAGGGGTCGGCGTTGCGGGCGACGAGGCGGTCGGAGGGCGCGTCGAGCGCCTGGGAGCTCGGGAAGAGCGACGCGGTGTGCCCGTCGGGTCCGAAGCCGAGCTGGAGGAGGTCGAGCGAGCCCGCCGACCGGAGCAGCTGCTCGTAGGGCTCGGGCCCCTCGGCGCAGGACATCGGGTGGAAGCCGGCGAGGGAGGAGAGGCGCTTGGCGAGCACAGAGCGGAGCGCCCGCTGGTTGGCGGCGGGGTCGTCGGGGTCGACGCAGCGCTCGTCGGCGAGGAAGCACTCGACGCGGCTCCAGTCGAGCTCGTCGTGGGTGGCGAGCCGGGCGAAGCAGTGCTCGCCGGACGAGCTCCCGGAGCAGCCGAGGCGGAACGGTGCGCCACCGCGGCCCGGGTCGGCGAGGGTCTTCGTCGCCTCCTCGACGACGAGCCGTGCGAAGGCGCCGGGGACGTCCTCCTCGACGCGGACCTCGCCGGTCAGGGGTTTCGCCACTGGCGACCGCCGCCCTCGATCAGCCGGTCGGCCTCGATCGGCCCCCAGCTCCCGGCCCTGTACCGGGCGAGGGGCGGCTCGCCGTCGACGAAGGCCCGCTGGATCGGCGCGACGATCGCCCATGCCTGGTCGACCTCGTCGCTGCGGATGAACAGCGTCGCGTCCCCCGTCATCGCGTCGAGCAGAAGCCGCTCGTAGGCCTCCGCCGTGCCGCCGGGGAACGCGTCGGCGTAGGAGAAGTCCATCGAGACCGAGCGCACCCGGAACGCCGGACCGGGGACCTTCGCCCCGAAGGAGAGGCTGATCCCCTCGTCGGGCTGGATCCGCAGCGTCAAGGTGTCCGGGCGGAGGTCGCGGGCGAGCTTGCCGGCGAAGGGCAGGTGCGGCGGGCGCTGGAAGATCATCGAGACCTCGGTCGCCCGCGTCGCGAGGCGCTTGCCCGTCCGCACGTAGATCGGCACGCCGGCCCAGCGCCAGTTGTCGACGAGGAGGTGCATCGCGACGTAGGTCTCGGTCTCCGA
>DAHVLW010000081.1:0-2508 GCA_027320205.1 Acidimicrobiaceae bacterium | reverse complement strand
CAGAGCGCGAGGAGGACCGGGAGCGGGTTCTCGGGGTTGTCCCGGCGGAACTGCTCGGCGTCGGCGGTCCCCGCGGCGCCGAGCCGGCGGGTGCGGGCGATGCACTCGGCTTCGAGGATGCGGGCTGCAGCGTCGGCCGAGGTCGCAGCCCGGAGGGCGGCGCTCGCTGCGGCGCCTGCGAGGAGCCGGCTCGCCGCCTCGCTGGCGAGGACCACCTCGGCGGCTCCCGGTCCCGCACCGACGACGAGGCCGGCCAAGAGCGCTCTGGCGATGTCGTCTGCGGCCGGGTCGCAGATGGCGAGCCCCGAGAGGTCGCCCAGCGCGACGGCGATGGCCTCCTCGCCGCGGCGGGCGATCTCGACCACGTCGAGAGCCCTGGCGGGCCGGGAGGCGGCGGGTTCGGGCGACTCCGCGGCCGCTGGCTCGTCGCCCGCTGCGCCTCGCCGTTCGCCGGCGGCATGGACGAGGTGGGTGAGGGTCGGTCGTAGTGGAGCGGGGCTGAGGTCGCGGCCGGGGCGCGGCGGGCGGTAGCGGTAGGCGTGGCGGCGGCGCAGCCGGCCGGCGGCCATCGCCGAGAGGACGCCAGCGGCAAACGAGCCGGCGACGACCGACCCTGTGGGCAGGCCGAGCGGTGGCCTGGCAGGCTCGGACATGGGCCGGCCGTGGTCGGCCCCCGCCGCCGCAGGTTGGTGCCCTGCGACCGGGTTACCAGTTCGGGCCGTGGGCGGCGGAGGTGCCGACGTGGGCGGTGCTCCGGGCGCACCCGACGTGGGTGGTGCTCCGGGGCTCGGAGGAGTGGGCGATTGCACCCGCGGTGGTGAGGGCGGGGAGGTGGGCGCAGGGGCGGCGGGAGCCGGGAGGAGGAGCGTCCAGCCCGGGTAGATCCAGTTCGGGTCGTCGAGGACGGCTCCGCCGGGCTCGGGACGGCCCTCGTTCAAGGCGTAGATCTCGCTCCATCGCAGCGGGTCACCGAGCTCGCGCTCGGCGATTGCCCACAAGGTGTCGTTGCGCTTGACGACGTAGGTCGCAAACCGCCCGGCCCCGGCGACCGCCCGTGTAGGACTGGTGGCCGGCACCGGGCCAGGTGCCCGGTCGCCGGCGAGTGCCATCGCCGCGACCGGTGGCGTCGGCCGTCCTGTACCGACGGTGGCGGAAAGCGGGCGCGGCTCTGCCCCGGGGCGAGGGGCAAGGGCGAGCGCGGCCACGACGATCGCCGCGAGGAGCTGGCCGACCATCGGCTGGAGCGGCCGGGCGATCCTGAGCCGGCGTGCGCCGCGGCCGCGCACCGCCGCGTCGAGCTCGACGGCGACCGAGACGACGAGGATCGCCCACGCGACCCACACGACGCAGGCGAGGGCTTTGAGGAGCGTCGTGTTCGCGATGCCCTGGCGGCCGAGGGCGGTGGTGACCTGAGAGACACTCGGCAGGGCGTGCGGGAGCGGCCAGCCGATGTAGTGCCAGAGCGCCCAGGGGACCGCGGCGACCAGCGCGACGAGGAGGACGAGGGCGAGGAGGCCCTTTACGACCTGGGCGGCGCGGGTCATGGGGTCCCTGCACTTGCCTGGGGGGCGAGCACGCCGTGCTCGGCGACGGCGCTCCCGGTGCCTTTGACCGTGAGGTGGCTGAGCCCGGCGATGGAGAGGACCTGCATGGGCTGGGTGATCGAGACGGTGACGGTCACCTCGTCGCCATGGACGCTGACGGTCCCGGTGTGCCCGGTGGCTGCGAGGTAGCTCTCGGCGGCCTGGGTGGCCGCCGCCGGGTCGAGCACGATGTCCCCGGTCGAGCGAAACAGGGGGATGTCGATCGCCTGGGCGCCGGCTCGCGCCGCGGCCTGGGCCTCGTCGATCGCCCGCACCTTGGCCGCGAGCGTGAGCCCCCCGTCGATCACGAGGCCCGCCAGGAGCACGAGCGCGAAGGCGAAGACGACCACGAACGCGGTGACCGTCCCCGCCTCGTCGCCCCGGACGCGCTCGGGTGCGGCGCGGAGCCGTCTCATCCGGCGAGGCTCCGGTAGGCGTCGATGGGTTCCACGAAGCGGTTGGAGAGGATGTCGGTGACCGGGAGGTGCAGCCCGGTCAAGGTGGAGAGGTCCACCGCGCACGACACAGTGACCGCCACCGACCCTCCGGGGACGAAGTCGGCGGTGTCGACGCCGACTGCGAGGTGGGCGCAGGTGACGTGCTCGGAGCTGAGCGCCGAAGAGGCGGTCTCTTTCGCGACGGCGGTGGCAGCGGCCGGGCTGCGGGCGATCGAGGCCGCCCGGGCGGCCTGGGCGGCAGCGCCGTCGACCTCGATGCGCGCCCCGGCGAGGCGTCCGAGTGCGACGACGAAGAGCAAGAACAAGATGAGAAGCGGCGTCAGAATGACGAGCTCGGCGGTCACCGACCCGCGCTCGTCGCGCCGGCGGCGCGTCACGGTCCCCCGCCTCGGGAATCCACCGTGAAGCGCTCGGTCGGCCCGGTCGCGACGGCATGGACCGGAAGCGAGAGGAACGGGAGGATCCCC
>DAHVLW010000055.1:0-3503 GCA_027320205.1 Acidimicrobiaceae bacterium | reverse complement strand
GCGACGGCCACGCCGGCGAAGGCGGTTCCCGGCGGCAGGCCGTCCTGGGGATCCGGCCCGGCGACGCCCGTTGTCGCCAGGCCGACGTCGGCGTCGAAGAGGCGCCGCACTCCCTCCGCCATCGCGGCGGCCGCGCCGGCGCTGACCACCGGGCCGTCGGGGACGGCGAGCAGCTCGTGCTTGGCGGCGGTGGCGTAGGCGACGAGGGCGCCCTGGAACCAGCGGCTCGCCCCGGGGACGGCGACGACGCGCGAGGCGATCAGCCCGCCCGTGAAGGACTCGGCGAGGGCCAGCGTGTGCCCCTGCGCGAGAAGGACCTCGCCGACGGCGTGCTCCATCGTCTCGTCGTCGACGCCGAACACCGCCGCACCGACGAGCGCCCTCAACCGCGCCTCCTCCTCGTCGAGAAGCGCCCTGGCGCCGGCCGGCTCCGCGGCCTTGACGGTGACTCGCAGCTTGATCCCCTCGATGCCGCTCGCGAGGAAGGCGATCGTCGGCGCGCCCGGCCCCGCGGCGTCGAGCGCGTCGATGCGCGGCGCGACGACCTCGGCGAGGCGGGACTCGCTGAGTCCCCAGGTCCTGAGCGTCCTCGAGAGGATCACCGCCTGCTCGCCGGCGCGCGTCCGCAGGTCGGGCAGGACTGCGCGCTCGAGCATCTCGTGCATCTCGTCGGGGACGCCCGGCATGGCGTAGACGACCTTGTCGCCGACCGGGCAGACGAGGCCAGGGGCGGTGCCGGTGCGCTGGGAGATCGGGCTCGCCCCGTCGGGGAGGTCGGCCTGGCGGGCGTTGCTCGCCGCCATCTCCCGCCCCCGGGCAGCGAACATCGCCTGGATGCTGGCGAGCAGGTGCGCGTCACGGCGGAGGGCGACGCCCATGACGGCGGCGATGGCCTCCCGGGTCACGTCGTCCTGGGTGGGACCGAGTCCGCCGCAGGCGATCACCGCCTCGGAGCGGTCGAGCGCCGTCTGGAGCGCCTCGACGATCCGCTCGACGTTGTCCCCGACTCGGGTCTGGAACAGGCAGTCGATGCCGTTGGCTGCGAGCTGCTCGGCAATCCAGGCGGAGTTGGTGTCGACGATCTGGCCGAGCAGCAGCTCCGTCCCGATCGCGAGGATCTCGGCTCGCACCGCCGCCCGTCAGGCTCCGCCGGCGACGCGCAGCATCCGGCGGGCGTCGAGGAGGTACTCGAGACCGGTGTACAAGGTGAGGGCGACGGCGAACCACAGCACGTCGGCGATCGTCCCCTCGTGGTGGACGCCCACGACCGGGAGGAGGGCGAGCCCGACGGCGACGTCCTGCACGAGCGTCTTCACCTTGGCGAGCGGGCGAGCGGGCACCGACACGCCGCGGCGGCCGGCGCGCACCCGGAACCAGGTCATCCCCGCCTCCCGCACGAACACGAGCACGGCCGGCAGCCAGCTCACGACTCCCGCGGCGGCGAGGGCGGCGAGGGCGCCGAGGACGAGGAACTTGTCGGCGAGCGGGTCGAGGAAGGCGCCCGAGCGGGTCGAGCCCTGGCGGCGGGCGACATGACCGTCGAGCCCGTCCGAGCCGGCGAGGACGAGCCATATGACGGCGAGCAGCCACGACGACGGCCCGATGGCGGCGATGAGCACCGCGAGGATGGGCGAGGCCACGAGGCGCGCCATGGTCATCGCGTTCGCCGGCGTCGCGATGGCGGAAGGCCCGAAGGCCTTTTCGCCGGCTGCCTGGGCTGGGAGCGCCGCCGGGCTCACGCGGCCGCCGCGACCAGGTCCGGGCCTTCGGAGGCGACGACCTCGACCTTTGCGAACCCGCCGGCGCGAAGCGCGCGCGGCACCCGGATCACGCCGTCGATCTCGGGAGCCTCACGATGGGAGCGCGCGACGCCCGGGGCGTCGACAAGTACCTCGAGCCGTTCGCCGACGCGCGCCGCCCGCTTGGCCGCGGTGACCGCGTCCTGGAGCTCCGCGCACTCGCGAAGCCGCAACAGCGCGAGCTCCTCGGGGATTCGCCCGGGGAGGTCCGCGGCGTGGGTGTCGGGCTCCTCCGAGTAGGTGAAGAACCCTGCCCAGTCGAGCTGCGCGGCCTCGAGGAAGGCGAGGAGCTCGTCGTGATCCTCCTCGGTCTCACCGGGGTACCCGAGGATGAACGAGGAGCGCAGCGCCGCGTCGGGCGCCTTGGCTCGGATGCGCTCGATCCGCTCGAGGAACCGCTCGGCGTCGCCGGGCCGGCGCATCGAACGGAGCAGACGTCCGGAGGCGTGCTGGAGCGAGAGGTCGAAGTACGGGATGCCGGTCGCGACGACGGCGTCGACGAGCTCCTCTCCGAGCGTCGCCGGGTAGAGATAGAGGAGGCGGACCCGGGGGACACGGGCGGCGACGGCTTCGACCAGCTCGACGATCCCCGGAGCGCCGTCGAGACCCGCTCCCGCCGGGCCGGCCGGGCCGGTCTGCTCGGTCCGGCGCGCCAGGCGTGCGGCGCGATCCCGGCCGTAGGAGGCGAGGTCCTGCGCGACGAGCACCACTTCGGCCACCCCGAGAGCGTCGACCTCGGCGAGCACGGAGTCGAGCGGGCGAGACCGCTGCGGCCCGCGGAAGCTCGGTATGGCGCAGAACCGGCATCGCCGGTCGCACCCCTCGGCGACCTTCACGTAGGCCCACGGAGCTCCGGCGGGTCGGCGTGGCAGCTCGAGCAGGTCCAGGGCGGGGATCTCACCGTCGCGCCGCAGCCAGCGGGCACCGCCCTCCAGGCGCCGCGTGAGCCCGAGATCGATCGGCACGCCGACGTCGGCGACGAGGTCGACCTCCGGCAGCGCCTCAGCGAGCTCCTGTCCCGCTCTCGCCGCGAGGCAGCCGGTGACGACGAGCCGCGCCCCGGGCCGCCGGGCCTCGGCGAGGCCGAGCACGGTCTCGACGGACTCGGCGCGGGCTGGCTCGATGAATGCGCAGGTGTTCACGACGACCACGTCGGCGTCGTCGGGGCCCTGCGCCTGCTCGTACCCGCCGGCGAGGAGCAAGCCGGCGATCTTGTCCGAGTCCGCCTGGTTCTTCGGGCAACCGAGGGTCTCGATCCAGTAGCTCCTCGGCATTCGCTCAGCGTAGCAACCTGCGCCGGCAGTTCCCCTGGCCGGGTGCCGCCTACATCCGGTCGAGCAGCTCGGCCTTCTTCCGGGCGAACTCGCGGTCGGTGAGGATCCCCTGGCGCCACAGCTCGGCGAGCTGGGCGATCTGCTCGGGAATCGTCCGGGCGATCGGGGAGCCGGGCGGGCCCGCCGCACCGGGCGGCCCCGTCGCGCCGGGCGGGCCGCTCGCGCCAGCAGGCCCGGCCGTCCCGAAACGGCCGGCGCCGCGGCGCGCCTGGGAGATCGCCCGGTTGACGGCGGCTTGGAATGCCTCGGGCCTGGGGACATCGACGAGCGGCAGCCCGCCGCGCTCCCCCGCCGACTCGCACGTCACCCGTCCCGCACGGGCCATGCGCTCGAAGAGGGTCTGGCTGAAGCTCACGTCCTGGACGCTCTC
>DAHVLW010000323.1:0-2330 GCA_027320205.1 Acidimicrobiaceae bacterium | reverse complement strand
GATGGCGCCGGCATCGCCGCGGCCGGCGCGACGGCCACGGCCGGAGGGCCGGCGGGCGACGCCGAGACTGCCGCTCCCCGGCGTGAGCGGTCGGGGCGCCGGGCGGCGAGCGACCGCGCCGAAGTGGTCACGGCGACGGCCGCCGGAGCGCTCGTCGCCGAGGGCAACGGACGGCTCCCCGATGCTTCGTCGGGTGCCGTCGTCGACCTTGCCGGGCCGGAGCCGAGGGCCAGCGCCGAGGTCAACGGGACCGACGTCGCTGCGCCCGAGGGTCTCGGGACGGCCGGCATCGGGACCGACGACGCCGGCGTCCTCCCGGCCGGCGACCAGCAGGGCGATCACGTGCGCGCGGAGCAGGGCCGCGGGGGTCTGCAGGTCCGGGAGCGCCCCCAGCACGGCGCGCATCCCGGCCAGGCCGGCGCGGGGTTCGGCGTCGATCTGGGCAACCGGCGCAGCCGTCGCCGCAGGGGCCGCGACCGCGGCGAGTCGTCGGTGCCCCAGGAGGGCGCCTGGCAGGGGGAGCTCGTTCCCGTGCGCGGGCTCCTCGACCTCCGCGACGAGGGCTACGGGTTCCTCCGCACGAGCGGGTACCTCGCGAGCGGCCGTGACGTCTACGTCTCGGTCGGCCAGGTGCGGAAGTACGGCCTCCGCAAGGGCGACGCAGTCGAAGGTGGCTGCCGTCCAGCGGGTCCGAGCGAGAAGTACCCCGCCCTGCTCCGGATCGATTCCGTCGCGGGCCTCGCTCCGGACGAGGCGCGCCAGCGGCGCCGGTTCGAGGACCTGACGCCGCTGTTCCCCGACGAGCGGCTCCGCCTGGAGCTCCCCGGCGACCCCGCCAACGCGACGGCGAGGATCGTCGACCTCATCTCGCCGATCGGCAAGGGCCAGCGCGGGATGATCGTCTCGCCGCCGAAGGCCGGCAAGACGACGATCCTCAAGCAGGTCGCCCACTCGATCGAGGCGAACAACCCCGACGTCCACCTCATCGTGCTGCTCGTCGACGAGCGCCCCGAAGAAGTCACCGACATGCGGCGCTCGGTGAAGGGCGAGGTGATCGCCTCGACCTTCGACCGCCCGGCTGACGAGCACACGGCCGTCGCAGAGCTGACCATCGAGCGGGCGAAACGGCTCGTCGAGCTCGGCAAGGACGTCGTGATCGTGCTCGACGGGATCACGAGGCTGGCTCGGGCCTACAACCTGTCCCAGCCCGCGACCGGGCGGATCATGTCCGGCGGCGTGGACTCCGGCGCCTTGTACCCGCCGAAGCGGTTCTTCGGCGCCGCCCGCAACATCGAGGAGGGCGGGTCGCTCACCATCCTCGCGACGGCGCTCGTCGAGACCGGATCCAAGATGGACGAGGTGATCTTCGAGGAGTTCAAGGGCACCGGCAACATGGAGCTCCGGCTCGACCGGCGGCTGTCCGAGCGCCGGCTCTACCCGGCGATCGACGTCAACGCGAGCTCGACACGCCACGAGGAGCTGCTCTTCGACCGCCAGCAGCTGCAGCAGATCTGGAAGCTCCGGCGGGTGCTGAACGCCCTGAGCTCGGAGGGGAACGCAGCGGCAGGCCTCGAGCTCCTCATCGACAAGCTCCGCACGACGCGTTCGAACGACGAGTTCCTCCTCGAGATCGCAAAGTCCCCTACCCCGAACACCTGACGCCCCGGACACCTGACGGAGAGCCGATGAAGACCGAGATCCACCCGAACTACGTCACGACGCAGGTTCGCTGCTCGTGCGGCAACTCCTTCACGACCCGCTCGACGAAGGCTGAGCTCCACGTCGAGCTCTGCAACGAGTGCCATCCCTTCTATACCGGCAAGCAGAAGCTCGTCGACACCGGGGGCCGGGTCGAGCGCTTCCAGCGCCGCTATGGCAAGCGGGCGACGGGGCGTCGCTGAGCCCGGCGTCCCGGCTCCGGAGGCCGGGCCCGGCCGCCGGTAGCCTTGCGACGTGGAGGAGGAGGAACGGCTCGCCGAGCTCGAGCGGGAGTACGAGGAGATCCTCGGCGCACTCGCAGCGCCGGGCGCGGCGGCTGACCGCAAGCGCTTCCTTGAGCTGACGCGCCGGCACAAGGAGCTCGAGGGCGTGGTGCGCGTCCTGCGCGCCCTGCGCGCTGCCGAGGGTGACGTCGCCGCGGCGGAAGACATGCTCGCCGACGCGCCGGCCGCCGAGCGCGAGCTCGCCCGTGAGGAGCTTGCCGCGGCCGAGCGCAGCGCTGCCGCGCTCGCCGAGGAGCTGCGCGCCCAACTGCTCCCGAAGGACCCGAACGACGGACGCTCGGTCATCCTCGAGGTACGTGGCGCCGAGGGTGGCGAGGAGGCGAACCT
>DAHVLW010000251.1:0-3682 GCA_027320205.1 Acidimicrobiaceae bacterium | reverse complement strand
CGACCGAAGGTGTGGCAGATCGAGTTCACGGCGAACGTCGAGTGCTCGAAAGCGAAGATGCGCACGAGCCCGGCCCAGACGAGCGCCTCGACGCCGCGGGCGACGCTCCCGGTGACGGCGAGCCCGACAAGGAACGGGAGTGCCACGGACAGCAGCACCCAGAGCAGGTACAGGCGGTCGACGACCCGGATGGTCCGGTCCTCGTAGAGGTCACGTCCCCACGCCAGCCCGCGTTCCATGCCCTTCGTCGAGAACATCCAACCGACGTGGGCGTGCCAGAGCCCACGGATCGTGCCGAGCAGGCCGTCGCCGGACAGGTGCGGCGAGTGCGGGTCGCCGTCGCGGTCAGAGCGGGCATGGTGCTTGCGATGGTCGGTCGCCCACTGCGTGACGGGTCCCTGGAGGGTCATCGAGCCGAGGACGGCGAGCGCGACCTTCACCGCGGGCGCCGGCTCGAAGGACCGGTGCGTGAAGCAGCGGTGGTAGCCGACGGTGATCCCGAGCCCGGTGAGCACGTAGAGCACGAGGGCGAGCACGAGGTCGAGCGGCCGGAAGGCGACGCCCCACAGCAGGCCGGCCGCGGACAGGACGCCTCCGGCAGGCACGATGACGGCGACCAGAGTGACGACCTGGCTGAGCCGGGAGGTGCGCGTCCGGACGGTCGCGAGCTCCCTCCCGGCACCCGCCTCCTCGATCGGGGCCAGCGGGTCGCCCCTGCCGGTCTCCGGCGTGAGCTCGGGAGCGACGACGTCGGTCATCGGTGAGGCTCCTCCACGCAGCGGTGGGCGTGGGCGCGCGCCAGGTGCCGGAGCGTGACCGCGCCGCGGGCGGGGGCCAGCGCGCCGGGATGGAGCGTCACGGCGCCATCATGCCAGCCGCCGTCGGCAGGAGCACGGCTCGGCGAGGCCGCCCGGCAAGCAGCTTCTCGTCGACCGGCCGCATCACTTCGAGGAACTCCCCGCTGCCGACGAGGGCGACCGGGCCGGGCATGGCCGCCCACGCTACCGGCTCGCGCGACAATCGCCCTCTCACCATGCTCATCGCAGACGACGTCGACGTCGCCGCGGGCGGGCGCCTGCTGATCGCGAACGCGAGCTTCCAGGTCGCCGCCGGCGACCGGGTCGGTCTCGTCGGACGGAACGGCGCGGGGAAGACGACCCTCACCCGCGTCCTCGCCGGCGAGGCCCTCCCGGCGCGCGGGCGCGTCCGCTCCTCGACCGACGTCGCCTACCTCCCCCAGGACTCGCGGAGCGTCGACCTCGCCGAGACCGCTCGGGACCGCGTGCTCTCGGCGCGGGGCCTCGACGTCGTGCTCCGGGAGCTCCAGGAGACCGCCGCGAAGATGGCCGTCGACGACGGCGCCGGCCGCGCACGCGCGATGCATCGCTATTCCGCTCTGGAAGGGCGCCTGCTGTCCCTCGGGGGGTGGGGCGTCGAGGCCGAGGCCGAGGCGATGGCCTCGAGCCTGGGGCTGCCCGAAGGGCTGCTCGACCGTTCGCTCGGGACGCTCTCCGGCGGCCAGCGCCGGCGCGTCGAGCTCGCGCGGGTGCTCTTCTCGCGCGCGCCGGTCCTCCTGCTCGACGAGCCGACCAACCACCTCGACGCCGACTCGGTCGCCTGGCTGCGCGGCTTCCTCGCCGCCCACGACGGCGGGCTCGTGCTCATCAGCCACGATACCGACCTGCTCGCGGCGACGGTCAACCGGGTCCTGCACCTCGACGCAACGCGCCAGGAGATCGACGTCTACCAGATGGGCTGGCGCGCCTACCTCGACCAGGTCGCCGCCGACGAGCGCCGGCGCGCGCGCGAGCGGGCGAACGCGGAGCGCCGGATCGTCGCGTTGCGCTCCCAGGCGGACCGGATGCGCGCGACCGCGACGAAGGCGCGTGCCGCCCACCAGCTGGACCGTCGCGCCGAGCGCCTCGCCGGGGCGGCGCCGGAGTCCCGTCGGCGCGAGCGGGTCGCCCGCCTGTCGCTGCCCGAACCCGCGCCGTGCGGCCGGACGCCGCTCGTCGCCGAGGGCCTCACCAAGTGGTACGGCTCCCTCGAGGTCTTCTCCGGCGTCGACCTGGCCGTCGACAGAGGCAGCCGGGTCGTCGTGCTCGGGCTGAACGGCGCGGGCAAGACGACGCTGCTCAGGCTGCTCGCCGGCGTCGACGAGCCCGACGGCGGGCGGGTCGTCCCCGGGCACGGCCTGCAGCTCGGCTACTACGCGCAGGAGCACGAGACGCTCGATCCCCACGCGTCGGTGTTCGACACCCTGCGGCGTCGCGCGCCGGCGTCGGTGAGCGACGTCGAGCTCCGCTCCCTCCTCGGCGCCTTCCTCTTCGGCGGTGAGCGCGCCGAGCAGCGGGCGGGGACGCTCTCGGGCGGGGAGAAGACGCGACTCGCGCTCGCCACGCTCGTCGTCTCCTCGGCGAACGTGCTCCTGCTCGACGAGCCGACCAACAATCTCGACCCGGCGAGCCGCGCCGAGGTGCTGGCCTCGCTCCGGAGCTACCGCGGCGCGATCGTGCTCGTCACCCATGATCCCGGGGCGGTCGAGGCGCTGCAGCCGGAGCGGGTGCTGCTCATGCCCGACGGCGTCGAGGACCACTGGCGCGACGACCTCGGCGACCTCGTCGTGCTGGCGTGAGCAGGGGAGCGTGGGTGCGGGAGCGGGCCGGTCGGGCGGGACCGGGCGCGTTGCCTCGACCCGGTCGGACGCGTAGCGTTCAAGGTCAATGGCAATGACGTGCAATATCTCCCGAGCCTTGGCCCTCGCCGCGTCCGTGCCGGTGCTCGCGGTCGCCCTCGCCGCGCCCGCCCTCGCCGCGCCCGCGGCGGCGGTGCCGATCCGCGACAGGCCGTCGCAGGCGGTGACCGTCGCCGTGCCGCAGCTCCCGGAGCTCGAGACCGGCGAGCCGCTCTACGTCCAGCTGACCGCCTCGGGCGGCGAGCCGCCGTACCAGTGGTCGCCGGTCCGGCTGCCCGCCGGCGTGACCTTCAGCTCCGCAGGCGTGCTCGGCGGCTCGCCGACGGCACCGGGCCGTCAGCTCGTCCAGGTGTCGGTCGTCGACGCCGTCAACGACCGCGCCAGCGCGACCTTCGTCCTCGTCGTCGGCGCTGGCCCGACGGTCGCGACGCCGTCGGTGCCCGGCGGGGAGGTCGGCGTCGCCTACTCGACGAGGCTGCTCGCGAGTGGTGGGCACCCCCCGTACGCGTGGTCGGTCGCGACCGGCGAGCTGCCCGGCGGTCTCGTCCTGTCCTCGTCGGGCGTCCTCGCCGGTACGCCCGGGAGCGCCGGGACGACGAGCTTCGCAGCGCGGGTGACGGACGCCGTCGGCGGCGCCAGCCTCGAGCAGATGAGCGTCACGATCACCGCCGCCCCGCCGCAGGGCTACGTCACGGTCGACTCGAGCGGTCGCGCGAGCACCTACGGGCTGCGGGCGGCATCGTCACCCGACGCCAAGCACGGCAGCATCGTGGGCGTTGCCGCCAATCCCGGAGGCGACGGCTACTGGCTCGCGACCTCGGCGGGCCGCGTCTACGCCGTCGGCGCGGCGAGGCCGCTCGGCTCGGTGCCGCCGGGGAAGCTGCGGGGCCGGATCGTCGGCATCGCCGCCTATCCCCTCGGCAGCGGCTACTGGCTGGCCTCCTCCACCGGGGAGGTCTATGCCTTCGGCGCGGCGCGCGATCTCGG
>DAHVLW010000232.1:0-4577 GCA_027320205.1 Acidimicrobiaceae bacterium | reverse complement strand
CGCCGGGCGCGGGTGCGCCTCGAGGCGGCAGGGGCGCGCGAACCGGCCGGCTGAGCCGGCCGTGACCGCCAGGCGCCGGCTGCTCGTCGCGCTCCTCCTCGAGGGGGAGGCCCGCGTCGAGGTCGACGGCCTGCGCCGCGCCCTGAAGAGCCGTGAGCTCGGGCGCATCCCTCCGCACGTGACGCTCGTCCCGCCGACGAACGTCGCCGAGGGCTCCCTCTCCGAGGCGCACGCGACCCTCGCCACGGCGGCTGCGAAGCTACGGCCCTTCGACGCCCGGCTCGGCCCACCGGCGACCTTCGCGCCCGCCCGGCAGGTCCTCTACCTCGAGGTCGGGGCCGATAGCGGGGCGATCGTGCGGCTGCGCGACGCCGCAGCGGCCGGCCCGCTCGCGCCGCCGCCGAGCCGGCGACCACGACCGTTCGTCCCGCACGTCACCATTGCGCGGGCGGTCCCACTCGACGAGATGCCCGCGGCCGCCTCGCTGCTCGCCGGCTTCGAGCGGTCGTGCAGCTTCAGCCGGGTCCACCTCCTCGAGCAGCGCGACACCGAGCCCGGGCGACCCTGGCGGCCGTTTGCAGAGGCGCTCCTCGGCGGGACGGCCGTCGTCGCCCGTGGGGGGCTCGAGCTCGAGCTCAGCGTCGCCGACCGGCTCGACCCCGAGGCGGAGGGATGGGCCAGGGCGGCATGGGCCGGCTACTCGCGGTCGAGCTACGGCGAGGAGTGGCATCCCGACGAGCCCTTCGCCGTCGTCGCGCGCCGGCAGGGGCGGGTCGTCGGAGTGGCGACCGGCGAGGTGCGGGGGGCGGTCTGCGAGTGCGCCCGCCTCGTCGTCGACGTGACGGCCCGGGGCGAGGGGATCGGCAACCACCTGCTCCGCCACGTCGAGCGTCTTGCAGCCGAGCGGGGATGCACGACCACGCGCCTCTTTACGATCCGCGACGGCCCCGCCGAGGGCTTCTACGCCCGCCGGGGCTACGCGCGCGCCGCGCTCCTGCCGAGCTGGCGGGAGGGGCGGGACTTCGTCGTGATGACGCGGCCGGTCGGGACCTAGCTCCTCTGCGGCGCCCGCCGCCCTTGCGCCGCCAGGTCCTCCTCGACGTGCCTCGCCGTCTCGCGCATCAGCGGCAGGAACTCCTCGAGCATCGCGCCGGTCGTCACCCGCTGGGAGTGCGCCGAGACGTTCATGGCCGCCGCGGTCTCGCCGGTGGCGTCGCGCAGCGGCACGGCGACCGACCGGAGGCCGTCCTCCATCCCCGGTCGACGAGGCAGTAGCCGGCCGACCGCACCTCGGCGAGGATCGCCCGCAGCTCGTCCGGCTCGGCCACGGTCTGCTCCGTGCGCGCCTTGAGCGGGACGTCGGCGAGGTAGCGCTCGACCTCGGCGTCCGGCCGGCGCGCGAGCAGCACCCGACCCATCGAGGTGCAGTAGGCGGGGAGGCGCGTGCCGACCGAGATCGTGATGGTCATGATCCGCTTCGTCGGGACGCGGGCGACGTAGACGATGTCCGGCCCGTCGAGCACCGAGATCGACGACGACTCGTGGACCTTTGCGACGAGCTCCTCCATGTGGGGCTCGGCCACCTCGGTGAGGCTGAGGCCGGAGAGGTAGGCGTAGCCGAGCTCCAGCACCCTCGGGCGCAGGGCGAAGACGCGCCCGGAGCTCCGGACGTAGCCGAGGTCGACGAGCGTGAGGAGGAAGCGACGGGCCGCCGCCCGGGCGAGCCCCGTCGCCGCGGCGACCTCGGTGAGCGTGAGCTCGGGGCGCTCGGGCCCGAAGGCGCGGATCACGGCAAGGCCACGCTCGAGCGACTGCACGAAGTCGGGTCCACGGCTCGTCGCCGCGCCGTCGCTCTCGACCATCGGCGGAACCATACCCATGCCCCCTTGCCGCCGCCCTAGGGCAAACCCCGGCTGCCCGACGCGCCTCCCGTCGGTGCGCTGCCACGCTCGGGACCGGGCGATCGCATCGACTGGAGCGCCGCCGACGCGACCGAGAACGCCGAGTGTGCCGCCGGGACGCCGCAGTACACCGCCGAGTGGAGCAGGACCTCGGAGATGTCGTCCTCGCTGAGCCCGTTGCGGATCGCCGCCGGCACATGGAAGGCGAGCTCGTCGAAGCGCCCGAGGGCGACGAGCATCGCGAGGGTGATGGCGCTGCGCATCCGGCGGTCAAGACCCGGGCGCGTCCAGACCTCGCCCCAGGCGAGGCGGGTCACGAGGTCCTGGAATGGCCGGGAGAACGGGGTCGCCCGGGCCGAGGCGGCGTCCACGTGGGCGTCGCCGAGGACCGCGCGGCGCACGGCCATCCCCCGGAGCGCGGCGGGGCCGGCGAGGTGGTCGAGGATCGCGGCGTTGAACCGCTCGGGCTGCTCGAGGTTCGCGAGGTGGGCGGCGCCGGGGACCACGACGACGCCGGCGCCCGGTATTCCCGTGGCGAGGTCGAGGATCGTCGCCGGCGGGCAGACGGGGTCGAGCGCTCCCCCGACGACGAGCGTGGGCGCTCGGATCGCGCCGAGGTCGCGATGGAGGTCCATTCCGGCGATCGCCTCGCAGCAGCCGGCGTAGCCCTCCGCCGAGCACGAGCCGAGCATCGTGGCGACGCGGTCGAGCACCTCCGGGTGGGCAGCGCGGAAGGGCTCGGTGAACCACCGCCCGAAGAGTGACTCGGCGAGCGGCGAGGTGCCCCCGGCCCGCACGGCGGCGGCGCGCTCGTGCCACGCGGTCGCCGGGGGGAGGGCTGCGGCGGTGCAGGCGAGGACGAGCCCGTCGACCCGCTCGGGGTGGCGCGCGGCGACGAAGGCGGCGACCATCCCGCCGAGGGCGACCTGCGGTCCCCACATCTCGGTCGTGGTGCCGAGGGAGCTCGAAAGGGCGAGGACCGGCGCGCCGGCCGGCCCGTCGAGGCGGTAGGCGATCTCGGACTCGCCGGCGCGGACCCGACCCGAGCGCGCCCCAGGATCCGACGTCACAGTGCTCACCTTCCCTCCGACCCCTCTGGCCCCGACCCCTCTGGCCCCGATCCCGCCGAACCCGCCGCCGACCACGCGTCGAGCGCCCGGCGGACGAACACGCCGGCCGAGCCAAGGTAGCCCGCGGGATCGAGCAGCTCCTCGACCTCTCCGGCCGAGAGCGTGCCGGCGATGTCCGGCTCGGCGAGCAGGACCTCGGCGAAGCCGGCGATGTGGCCCGAGCCGGCGGCGCTCGCCGCGGCCCGCGCCGCCGGAGAGGCGGAGGAGCTCGGAGAGCGGCTCCCACTCGGCGTGCCAGGCGCCCACGGCGCGTTCGTGCTCGTGCGGCAGTGCCGGGAGCAGGGCTCTGGCGAGGGCACCGGCGCGCCGGGGCGCCGCGCCGACGGACTGTGGCGGCGACCGGGTTGCGCTTGTGGGGGAGCGTTGACGACCCGCCGCGGCCGGGCTCAGCCGGCTCGGACGCCTCTGCGACCTCGGCCTGCATGAGGAGGGCGATGTCGAGTGCGATCTTCCCGGCGACGCCGGTCACGAGGGCGAGGGCGCACGCGAGCTCCGCCACCCGCCCACGCGCCGCATGCCAGGGAAGACGTGGCTCGACGAGCCCGAGGCGGCGGGCGAGCGCCGATCCCACGGCCGGGCCGTCAGAGCCGAGTGAGGCGAGTGTCCCCGCCGCCCCTCCGAGCTCCGCGGCGAGACGCCGGTCGAGCACGCCGGAGAGGAGGCGTCGGGCGTCGTTGAGGGCGTCGAGCCAGCCCGCCGCCTTGAGGGCGAACGTCGTCGGGAGCGCCGGCTGGAGGAGGGTGCGCGCGACGAGGAGCGTGGTCCCGTGGGCCCCCGCGAGCGCGGCGGCAGCGTCGCCCGCGGCGACGAGCGAGCCGAGCACGAGCCGGCCGGCTCGTCGGGCGACGAGCATCGCCGCCGTGTCGAGGACGTCCTGACTCGTCGCGCCATAGTGGACGTACGGTGCGGCCTCCTCGCCGACGGCCGCGGCCAGCATCACGACGAGGGGGAGAGCAGGGTTGCCCGAGGCTCGCGCCGCGCGACCGAGGGCCCCGGGGTCGGGTCGCAGCCGGCCGCACGCCTCGGCGATCGCCACCGCGGCCTCCCGGGGCACGACGCCGGTCTCTGCCTCGGCGAGGGCCAGCGCCGCCTCGAACTCGAGCATCGCGCCGACCCAGGCGGCGTCGCCGGTCGCCGCGAGGAGCTCGTCCGTGGTGAACACCGGCCCGAACAGCCGGCCGGAGCCTGCTGCCGCGAATCCCTCCGGGTGCGGGGAGGGCTCAGGGCGCAAGAAAGACGGTCTCGTCCGGCCCTTGCAGGCGGAAGTCGAAGCGCAGCGCGCCTCCGTCC
The DNA here is from genome assembly GCA_027320205.1 of Acidimicrobiaceae bacterium. Lineage (GTDB taxonomy): Bacteria > Actinomycetota > Acidimicrobiia > Acidimicrobiales > Bog-793 > JAKAOD01. The sequence continues at coordinate 256 of DAHVLW010000232.1, read as the reverse complement.
TCGACGGCGACGAGGGTCGCTCGCCGCACCGGGTCGCGGATCGCCGAGAGGAGCGGGTCGGTGCCGTTCGCCTCCGCCTCGTCAGGGAAGTACATGCGCGTCCGGACGTGGCGGAGGAGCCCCCGGACGAGGACGAGAAGCTCCAGGTGCAGCGCCTGGGACCCTCCTCCCGGCGCGGGGAGCCGCCACGGCCGAGATCGCCGTCGCGGCGGCGCCGGAGGTTCGACGCTCGGCACGCGCCGCGGGCTGGTTCGCC
>DAHVLW010000230.1:0-5652 GCA_027320205.1 Acidimicrobiaceae bacterium | reverse complement strand
TCTGGCCAGGGCTCGCCCGGCGACGCCGCCTCGAGATCGAGGCGGTCGAGGCTGGCGCGCTCGACGAGCACGCCGCGCTCTGCCGCGGCGAGCGCCAGGCGAGGGAGCAGGCTCGGGTCGCCGGCCAGGTCGGCGTCGGTGGCGAGGGCCGCCTCGCCGTCACGCAGCACGATCCCATCCCCGAGGGCGATCTCCTCGCGCGCTCCCGGGGATGCGCCGAGCACGAAGCGCGCCGAGCGCGCCCTGCGCCAGGCCTCGCTCGCCGTCGAGGCCACCAACCGCCCGGCATCGGCGAGCGCCGCCATCAAGGCGTCGGCGTCGCGGAGGCCGAGCATCTCGGCGACGGGGTCCTGCTCCTGGAGGACGAGGCGGTCGCTGTTGCGCCCCGTCCGGCAGTGCAGGGCGACGCGGGCCGAGGTGATGACCGCCTCGGCGCCGTCGAGGGGCGCGTCGGCGGAGCCGGGGAAGGCGACGCGAAGGGCGCGGAGCGCCGCGAGGTCGCGAAGCCCTCCCTCGGACTGCTTGAGGTCCGGCTCCAGCAGGAAGGCGAGCTCCCCCGACTCCCGGTGCCTCGCGGCGCAGGAGGACTCGAGCTCGGGGAGGAACGCCCCTCGCTGGCGGCGCCAAAGGTCCTGCGCCGCGGCGACGACCCTGTCGGCGAGACCTGCGTCGCCGGCGACGAGCCGCCCGTCGAGCAGCCCGAGCGCGACCTTCAGGTCACCACGGGCGACCGACAGGGCCTCGCTCCGGGTCCGCACACTGTGGTCGAGGGGCATCCCCTCGTCCCAGACGGCGTACCAGATCGCCTCGGCGACCCGCTCCCAGCCGCGTCGCGCCCGGTGGAGGAGGACGAGGTCGAGGTCGCTCCCCGGGCACAGCACACCACGGCCGTAGCCGCCGACGGCGAGGAGCGCGTAGCCGTTCGAGCGTCCCTCGGTCGCCCCCTCGAGGACCTGGCCGAGCCAGGCGTCGGCGAGGGCCGCGTACCGCGCCGGCAGCTCGAGCGGGGGCAGCTCGCCGATGAGAACCTGCGCGACGAGGTCGTCGCGTGTGGACTTGAGCGGCTCCGGGCGTGCCCCGGCCCGCTCGCGGCCTGCTGCCCGCGCCTCTGCCATGCGACGATCAGGTTACGCGGCTGCATGCGGGCCGGCGACCTGACGCCGCCTCGGCGAGAAGCGGCGGTAGGCTCGAATGGGACGCGATGCCCGGGAAGCGACGGTGCGGACGATGATCCAGCCACGGGAGACCACGAATCCGAGCAGCCGCGGGCGCGGGATCCGGCCCGTGCGGGGAGCCATCGTCATCGGGACGACGGTCGTCGCCGCCGTTGTCGCGTTCGCCGTCCTGCGCTCGATCGTCGGCCTGGTCGCGTTCGGGGTGAAGCTCGCCGTCGTGCTGGCGATCGTGGCGTTCGTCGTGCGCCTCGTCACGCGGCGGGGCGGCCGCGGCAGCCACTCGTAGAGGGAGCCGGACGAGGCGTCCCGTGAAGGCGCCGACCCCGGTGGCGGAGCGCCGCGGAGCGTCCCTCGCCGGACCGCCATGGGCGTTGTCCCCGCCGATCAGGTCTGCGGATCCTTCGGCTGGGCGACGAGGTCGATGACATAGATCGTGTAGGGGCTCGCCGAGGCGGGGAGGCGGACGAGCACCCTGCTGCCGAGCGGGACGCCCTCGAGGGCGTCCACCCAAGCCACCTCGCCGGCTTGCCCGGGGTTCAGGGCAAAGGGGCTGCCTGCGGCCCAGGTGGACTCGGCGAGGACTCCGGCCGAGGTCGCCACCTCGAACTGCACGACGACCAGGCCCGCGTGCACCGGCGCACCGCGGCCGCGTGCGAGCACCGTCGCCGTCGCCGCCGCCGGCAGGCGGGAGCCCTTCCGCACCGAGATCCTCGGCGCCGCGCCGAGGGCGCCGCTCACCGTGACGCCCCCCGAGGAGCGCGTGACCTCCTTCGCCTTCGCGCTGATCTCGGCACCGTGCCCGTAGGTGGCGACGACGTCGACGACGAAGACGAGCGTGTCCTTCCCGGTGATCCCCGCGGCCTTGTTGCCCTTCGGGCCGTAGCCGTCGGCGGGGGGGACGACGAGGAGGAGCCGGCTTCCTGTGCGCACGCCGACGAGCGAGGCGTCCCAGCCCTTGATGACGGCGCCCACGCCGATCTCGAAGCCGGAGAGCTGGTGGCGGGCGAAAGAGCTGTCGAAGACCTTGCCTCTCCAGATCTGGCCGAGGTAGTTGGCCACGAGCAGGTCGCCCCGGCGCGTGCGCGACCCGTGGCCCTCGTGGAGCACCTTCACCTCGAGCTTCGACGGCGGCTTGGCGGGAGGGAAGGTGAGGTGCGGCGCCTGGCCGTAGCCGCCGGAGACGCTCGGCCATTCGACGGCGCGGCGCGTCCTCGCCCTGTCGGGACGGCCTGCGACGCGCTGTGCCGGGGCGGCGGCGAGGCGGGCGGGTGACGCCGATGCTGGCGCGGCCGGGGCGACGAGCCCGGCGGCGAGCGCGAGGAGGGCGCCGAAGGCGGCGGACGCGGCGGATGCAGTCTTCAGAAGGGGCACTTGCTACCTCGTGGGTCGGGGCCCGCAGACGATAGCGGCTCCTCAGCCGACGGCGGCCGCGCCCTCGGCGGCGCCGGAGCCGACGACGGGCGGGTCGGAGGACCAGGGGAAGGAGATCCAGCGGTCGGTGCGAGCCCAGACGTACTCGCTGTCGATCACCGAGTGCGGCTTCTGGTAGAGGACCGCGGCGCGCACGTCCGCGACCTTCCCCTTGCAGAAGTCGTGGACGAGGGCGAGCGTGTGGCCGGTGTCGGCGACGTCGTCGGCGACGAGCACGCGGGCCGACTCCAGGTCGACAAGGTCGGGGACGGGCGGGAGCACGACGGGGAGCGGAAGGCGCTCGTCGACCCCGGTGTAGTACTCGACGTTCATCACGTAGATGTTCTTCACCGACAGCGCGTAGCCGAGCGCCCCGGCGACGAACAGGCCGCCGCGCGCGATGGCGAGCACCAGGTCCGGCTCGTAGCCGTCGCCGGCGATCGACTCGGCGAGCTCGCGGACCGCTCTGCCGAACCCCTCCCACCCAAGCACCTCGCGCGCCGGCTCGGCATATGCCGCGTCCATGGCCCGACCCTAGTACGCCATCTTGGAGCGGCGGCCGGGCAGAACGGCCGGAGCAGCAGAACGGCCGGAGCGGCAGAACGGCCGGAGCCCTTGGCGACGGGGGCTCCTGCCCGCCGGCGAAGCGGGTCAGATTCGAACCGGGGCCGAGGTGCCGAGGCGACGGCCCTTGGCGTCGAGGGCGGAGACCGCGACATAGCTGCCGGTCGTGCGCGCCGTCATCGCGGTCTCGAACCTGGCCCGTGCGAGCGTGGCGACCGGTTCCAGGCTCGACGGGCCCGCGCCGGCGAGGACCTGCCAGTGGGTGACGGCGGTCGCGCCGTTCCAGCTGGCGTGGACGGCTATCCCCCCGACGGCGTCCCGGTCCACGGCAAACGCCGGCGGTGACGACGGGGCGCCGGCCCATGCGCTCTTGAAGGCCCGGTAGGACTGGACGTTCGTCGGAAACCGGCCGTCAAGCACGACCGAGCCGTCCGGGGCGAACTCGGTGTAGTACGGCTCGGTGCCCCAGCCCACGAACACGTGCCCGTTCGGAAGGATCTCGACGCTTCCTTCGTAGTAGGCGAGAAGCCCTGCCGGGTGGACGTAGGCGCGACGCAGCCGGGCCGAGCGCGCCGCCTCGTCGAGCGCGAGGAGCAGCGCGCGCGAGTGCGGCTCCTCCGGCGGTGTCGCCCCGTCGTCGAAGACGGTGAGCAGCCCGCCGACCCTTCGCACGTGGTGCTGCCAGTAGAAGTGCGTGCCGGGGCCCATCTCGAAGTCGTTGCCCTTCCCGCCGAGACGCCAGATGATCGCCCCGGTGGCGCGGCGCACCTTGTAGATCGTCCAGGTGTTCCGGGAGGAGATCAGGAAGTTGCCGTCGCTGTCGATGGAGACCGAGTTGATGTGGAAGTAGTCGAAGGCGCCCTTTGCCGGCTTCATGTAGCTCTCGGTGACCGGCACGTGGTCGAAGCTCCTCCATTCGAAGACGACGTCGCCCGTCGCGACGTCGATCTCCTGGGCGACCGAGTCGAAGACCTTGCCGTTCGAGGGGCCTCCGACCGCGGAGAGGTCGGCGTCGCGCTCGGCGTACGCGGTGACGATGACGGTGTCCTGCGGGGTGACGACGAGCTCGTGGAGGTCGGTTCGAAGACCGTTTCCGCCTTTGATGGTGGCGATCGTCTGGTAGGTCGAGTCGAGCAGGAGCGCCTCGCCGTAGCCGATGCCGTTCACGATGGCGCCCTGCCAGAAGGTGAGCACCGGCTTCCCCTTGTAGCTCTGCACCTGGAGGTCCGTGGCAACCCCTCTGACCGGGTGGAACCAGACGACGTTGCCGTGGCTGTCGAGGATCATCGCCCCGGGCTGGCCGGTCGCGTAGGGGCCGGACTGGTCCGAGCTCGCCGGCGAGGCGCCGGGCGCGAGGCTCGGGGTGACGAAGACGTACTCGCCGGGTGCGATCGCCCCCGGCACGGCGACTTGCATCAGCGGCGGGTCGAGATCCGGCCGGGACTTGAACCTCGTCCGCGGTGTCCCCGGCGTGAGGCGCGGTGCCGGCGAGGCGACCCGCGGTGCCGCCGAAGCGGCGGCGGGGCCGGCGAAGCCCGCGGCCCCGACGGCCCCCGTCACGGCGGCGCCCACGGCTCCGCGACCGACCAGGCCGAGGACATCCCGGCGCGACAGCTCTTCTCGTGCGTGCTCCCGTGCGCTCATCATTCGGACCCTACGCCCGTCTTCTGGCACGTCAATGAGGAAGACATGAGAGCTTCGTGACAGCTGCGTGACGGCTCCCCCCTCCGAGCCCGGCGGTCGTCGCCGCGGTGCCGCTTTCCGTCGAGCTCCTCGACGGTTCAGGAGCGCCGGTCGCCGTCGACGGGCGCGGGGTGATGAGCGGCGCGCCGGCGAGCCTCGCCGTCTGCGGTGCGCCGCCCTCGCCGGTCGTCGCCTTCGCCGGGCCCTGGCCGGCGGACGAGCGCTGGTGGGAGGCCGGGCGGCGCCGGCGGCGGGCGAGAGCTCAGGTCGTCACGGCCGGAGGCGACGCCTACCTCCTCGTGAGCGAGGGCGGGCGCTGGTCGGTCGAGGCCTCCTACGACTGACCGCACGCGCCGCCGAGCCTCGTCTGGAGGTGGCCGCACGCGCCGTCAGGCACCTCCCGGCCACCCGTTCACGAGCGGCCCGAGGGCGAGCGCGCGGCGAGCGCAGCCAGCCGGTCGGCGTGGTACCAGACGTCGACCCCGCCCGTCGTGACCGGCGGGCGCCCGAGGGCGACGACGAGGTAGGAAAGGACGAGCTCCGGCTCGGCGCCGGTCGGCTCGAAGACGACGGTGCCGATGTGCCAGCGGGTGAAGAGGTCGCGAACGCGCTGCAAGCCGAGCGGGTCGAGCGGCGGGGCGGGGACCGGGCTGGCGCTTCCGAGCAGCCCCGCCCTGAACAGGTTCTGCGTCTCGGTAGGGGGGAGCGGGTAGACGGCGCTCGTCCCGTGGCCGTCGGCGTCTCGCCTCGTCGCCTCGCCGCCGACGATCCGGAAGCGCATCCCGGATGCCGCCTGCCAGAGCATCGCCCTGTTGTAAGG
>DAHVLW010000226.1:0-5506 GCA_027320205.1 Acidimicrobiaceae bacterium | reverse complement strand
CCTCGGGGCGCCGGTGGTGTGGGCCGACCTCGGGGGCGAGGATGTGCCCTGGCTCGGGGGCTACCACCGAGTGCGCGTCGCCCCCGCGCGCTACCAGATCGTCCGCGTGGTTCTCACGCGGTGAGCTCGACAGCGAACACGACGACCCGGGGAGCAAAGAGCCCCGCGGAGAAAGGAGGATGGGACGTGGCCCATCCCTACATGGCTAACTCCGTGGCCACCGTGCGAGAGGAGATGCTCCACGGCGCCGGGGCATCGACGATCGACGAGCTGTTCGCGCCGATACCGGACGCGCACCGGCTCCGGCGCCCGCTCGCGCTCGCGCCGCAGCTCGGCGCGGAGGCGGAGCTGCGCCGCCACCTCCTCGACCTGCTCGGCAAGAACGCGACCTGCGAGTCGACGCTGAGCTTTCTCGGCGCCGGCAGCTACCGCCACCATGTCCCGGCGATCTGCGACGAGATCGCCGCCCGCCCCGAGTGGCTCACCTCCGTCTGGGGGACGCCCGCCTCCGACCAAGGACGCTTCCAGGCGTGGTTCGAGTACGCGAGCGAGCTCGCCGAGCTGCTGGCGCTCGACTTCGTCGGCCTTCCCGTCTACAGCTACGGCTGTGCCGCCGGCCACGCGCTGCGCATGGCGGCCCGGACCACCGGGCGCCGCCGGGTCCTCCTCCCCGCGGTCCTCGACCCCGAGCGCGCTGCGGTGATCGCGAACTATCTGGGGAGCCCCGATCTCCCGTCCCACCTGCGCGCGGGACAAATCGGCTACCGCGCCGACGGGCGCCTCGACCTCGACGCGCTGGCGCACGAGCTCACGGACGAGGCCGCCGCCGTCTACGTCGAGAACCCGAACTTCTTCGGGGTGATCGAGGACGGCATCGGCGAGGTCGCGGAGATGGCGGCGCGTGTCGGCGCCGAGCTCGTCGTCGGCGTCGACCCGATCTCGCTCGGGGTGCTCGCCCCGCCGGGCGAACTCGGTGCCGGGATCGCCGTCGGCACGATCCAGACACTCGGCGTGCACATGAACGCCGGTGGCGGCGTCGGCGGCTTCATCGCCAGCCGGGACGAGGAGCGCTACGCGCGGGAATACCCGACGCTGCAGGTGAGCGTGTGCGACACGATCGAGCCGGGCGAGCGGGGCTTCGGCATCGCGCTGTTCGCCCAGACCTCGTACGGCGCGCGCGAGCAGGGCAACGACTGGACGGGGAACTCGGTCTACATGTGGGCGGTCGTGAACGCGGCCTACATGGCGCTGATGGGGCCGGCCGGCTTCGCCGAGGTGGGTGAGGCCATCGTGCGTCGCGGCACCTACGCCGCGGCGCGCCTCGGCGAGCTCCCGGGCGTGGCGGTGCGCTTCGGCGAGGGCTTCTTCAAGGAGTTCGTCGTCGACTTCACCGAGACCGGGCGGAGCGTCGCCGAGATCGACGCCGCGCTGCGCAAGCGGGGGATCTTCGGCGGGGTCGACCTCTCGGCGCACTTCCCCGAGCTCGGGCAGTCGGCGCTGTACTGCGTGACCGAGCTGCACACCAAGGACGACATCGACCGGCTCGCCCGGGAGCTCGGGGAGGTGATCCGATGACGCGGTCCTTGCGCCGCTACCACGCCGCCTCGTGGGACGAGCCGACGATCATGGAGCTCGGGCGCCCCGGGCGGCGCGGCGTCGTCCTGCCGCCGGTCGAGGAGGAGATCCGGCGCGAGGTCCCCGACGCGACGGCGCTCGTCCCCGAAAGGGCGCGCCGGAGGGTGCCGCCGGCGCTCCCGGAGCTGAGCGAGTGGGAGGTCTACCGCCACTATCTGCGCCTCTCGCAGCAGACGCTCGGCATGATGGGCGTCAGCCTGTTCGGGACGTGCACGATGAAGTACAACCCGGCGGTGTCCGAGGCGCTCTCGCGCACCGCGGAGGTGCGCGAGGTGCACCCGCGCCAGCACCCCGAGACCCAGCAGGGGATGCTCGAGGTGGTCCACCGCCTCGACCTCGCGCTCCGCGAGCTGTCGGGGATGGACCGCTTCGTCTTCCAGCCTGGCGGCGGCGCGGACGCCGCCTACCTGCAGGCATGCATCACCCGCGCCTACCACGCGGCGCGCGGCGAGCTCGGACAGCGCAACGAGATCGTGACGACGATCCAGGCGCACCCCTGCAACGCCGCGACGGCGGCGGCGGCGGGATTCACGGTGGTCACGCTCCCGATCGAGCGGGATGGCTACGCCTCGCTCGAGGCGCTGAAGGCGGCGCTGTCGCAGCGCACCGCGGCGCTCATGGTGAACAACCCTGACGACATGGGCATCTACAACCCGCACATCACCGAGTGGGTGAAGGCGGTGCACGAGGTCGGCGGCATCTGCTTTTACGACCACGCGAACTTCAACGGGGTGATGGGGAGGATCCGCGCCCGGGAGCTCGGCTTCGACGCGTGCATGTTCATGCTCCACAAGACCTTCGGGGCGCCGAAGGGGGGCGGTGGTCCGGCCGTCGGCGCGTACGGCTGCGCGGAGGATCTCGCGCCCTTTCTCCCCGGCCCGCTCGTCGTCGAGCACGAGGGCCGCTTCGCCCTGCAGGAGCCCGACGGCGTCGGCCGGGTGCGGGAGTTCTTGGGGAACCTCCCCCAGGTGTTCAAGGCCTACGCGTGGGTGCGGGCGATGGGCGCCGAGGGGATCGCCGAGGCGTCTGACCTCTCGGTGCTCGCGAACGCCTACATGGACGCCCGCATCTGTCGCATCCGCGGCGTGACGCGCTCGCATCCGGACCTCGACACCCGCCGCATGGAGATGACCCGCTACAGCCTGGAGACACTCACGCGCGAGACGGGCGTCACCGTGCTCGACGTGCAGAACCGGATGACGGACTTCGGCATCGACGCGTTCTGGCTGAGCCACGAGCCCTGGATCGTTCCGGAGCCGTTCACCCCCGAAGCGGGGGAGACCTGGTCGAAGGAGGACATCGACGAGTGGCTGGACGTGCTCGCGCACGTCTGCGAGGAGGCGTACACGACGCCCGAGATCGTGCGCGGCGCGCCGCACAACCAGGTGAGCCACCGCATCGACCCGTCCGGGCTCGACGACCCCGAGCGCTGGGCGACGACGTGGCGCGCCTACCGGCGCAAGCACGGCGCCTGAGGAAGGCGATGCGCGTGGCGAAGAATGGGATCGCGCCGGCCGAGCCCGACGCGACGCTCGATTACGACGGCGAGGCTCTCCCGGCGCGCGCCGGCGAGAGTGTGGCGGCGGCGCTCGTCGCGGCGGGCCGCTACGAGTGCCGCACGACGCGAGCGGGCGGCGCGCGCGGTGTCTTCTGCGGCATGGGTGTCTGCGGGGAGTGCTCGGTGACGCTCGACGGTCGCGGCAGCAAGCTGTCCTGCCTCGAGAAGGTCACCGACCTCCACGCGCTGCAGCGCAACCCGGCGGCGCGCGAGCTCGAGGAGCGCGAGCTCGACGCCGCGCCGGAGTCCGTCGAGCTCGCGGACGTGCTCGTGATCGGTGCGGGACCGGCGGGGCTCAGCGCGGCCTGTGCGGCGGCCGCGACGGGCGCACGCGTGCTCGTCGTCGACGAGCGGACGTCGCCGGGCGGCCAGTACTTCAAGCAGCCGGCGGCGTCGCTGCCGGTCGACGAGGGCGCGCTCGACGCGCAGTACCGGGCGGGCCGGCGGCTCATCGGGGAGTTCGCTGCCAGCGGGGCGCGCTTTCTCGGCGGCGTGCGGGTCTGGGGGCACACGTCGCCCTTCGAGCTCTTCGGCGCCTCGGCGGGCGAGCGCCACGTGCTGCGTGCCCGCGCCCTCGTGCTGGCGACGGGCGCCTTTGAGGCGGCGGCACCCTTTCCGGGGTGGACACTGCCCGGCGTGATGACGACCGGAGCCGCCCAGACGCTGCTGCGCAGCTATCTCGTCGCGCCGGGCGAGCGCGTGCTCGTCGCCGGCAACGGACCGCTCAACCTGCAAGTCGCCGCCGAGCTCGTGGAAGCGGGCGTCGACGTCGTCGCGGTCGCCGAGGCCGGGCGCCTCTGGCGGCCGCAGAACCTCGCCGCGTTCGTGGCGATGGGCGCCGCCGCGCCCCGCTACGCGCGCCAGGGCCTCGGCTACCTCGCCACCTTGGTGCGGGCCCGGGTGCCGCTCCTCGCCGGCGCCACCGTGGTCGAGGCCCGCGGCGCACGCACGGTCGAGGAAGCGGTCGTCGCGCCGATCGACAGCGAGGGGCGACCCCAGCGCGCCCGCGCCCGGCGATTCGGGGTCGACGCCGTCTGCCTGGGCCTCGGATTCGTCCCCTCGAGCGAGCTCGCACGCGGCCTCGGCTGTCGGGCGGGCGTCGAGCGCGCCAGCGGTGCGCTCGTTATCGAGCGCACCGCGAGCGGGCGCACCTCGGTGCCCGGCGTGTGGGTCGCCGGCGACGGCGGCGCGGTCCGCGGCGCCCAGGTCGCGCAGGCAATGGGCTACCTCGCCGGCCTCGACGCCGCGGCCTTCGCCGGCCACCGGGGCGACGGCGCCCGCGACGCGGACCGTCGTCGGCGGGAGCAGGCGCTGAGGCGACACGACCGGTTCCAGGAGGCGCTCTGGCGGCTGTACCGGGCGCCGCGCCTCCTCGACAAGCTGGCGGACGAGGAGACGGTGGTCTGCCGCTGCGAGGAGGTCACCCTCGGCGAGCTGCGCAGGGCCGCGGCGCCGTTCCTCGACGCCGCGGGATCCCTGAAGCGGGTCACCCGTGCCGGGATGGGCCGCTGCCAGGGCCGCTACTGCTCGCCGGTTCTCGTCGAGCTCGCCGCCCGCGCTTCGGGCGTCGCCGCCGGGCCGTTCTCCGGCTTCGCGCCGCAGGCGCCGTGCCTCCCGGTCGCGGTGGGGGCGATGGCGGGCGACGATCCGTGCTAGGCCGGCACACTCGCGCCCGGCACACGCGGCCTTGCTCTAGGCGTGGAGACGGCGTGCGCTGCGCAGCTCGCTCTCGAGCTCGAGCGCGCACGCCCGCAGCGGGGCGAGGTAGTCGCTCACGAGCGTCGTCGCGCTGACGCGCAGCGAATATGTGCTCACGTTCATCGCAGCGATCGTCCGGCCTGCGGCGTCGTGCACCGGGATCGCAAGTGCGACGAGGCCGTCCTCGAACTCGTGGTCGACGAGCGCGTAGCCGAGTCGCCGCACCTTCGCGAGCTCGCGCCGTAGGCGCGCCGGGTCGGTCTCGGTGGCGTCGGTGTACGGCCGCAGCTGCACGTCGCGCAGGTAACGGTCGATCTCCTCGTCGCTTCGTGCCGCAAGCAGGACTCGTCCGAGCGAGGTGCAGTAGAGGGGGTCGCGCGCGCCGACGAGGAGGTTGATCGTCACGGCGCGCTTTGGCGCGGCGTGTGCCGCGTAGACGAGCTCGTCGCCGGCCGGGACGGCGATCGAGGAGGACTCCTCGATCGTCTCGATCAGCTCGTCGAGAAAGGGCTGTGCGATGTCGGCGAGGCTCATGGTCGACATGTAGGCGTAGCCGAGCTCGAGCACGCGAGGACGCAGAGAGAACTTCCGCCCGTCGCTGCGCACGTATCCGAG
>DAHVLW010000221.1:0-3668 GCA_027320205.1 Acidimicrobiaceae bacterium | reverse complement strand
GGCCCGTCGGGCTCGGGCAAGACGACGCTGCTCCGGTGCCTCGCGGGCATCGAGCGGATCACCTCGGGGCGGATCGTGTTCGGCGGTCGCGAGGTCGCCGGCGCGTCGCTCCACCTGCCTCCCGAGCAGCGCGACCTCGCGATGGTCTTCCAGGACTACGCGCTCTGGCCGCACATGGTGGCACGCGACAACGTCGCTTTTGCCCTGAAGCGGAGGGGCCTGCCGAAGGCCGAACGGAAGGTGCGGGCGGAGGAGATGCTCCAGCGCGTCGGGCTCGGGCGCCTCGGCGACCGGTACCCGAGCGAGCTGTCCGGAGGCGAGCAGCAGCGGGTCGCCCTCGCGCGAGCGCTCGTCGGCGACACCGGGCTCGTCCTCTGCGACGAGCCGCTGTCCAACCTCGACGCCGACCTGCGCGAGCGGATGCGGATCGAGATCTCCTCGCTCGTGCGGGCGGCGGGTGCGACGACCGTCTACATCACCCACGACCAGTCCGAGGCCTTCGCACTCGCCGACCGCGTCGGCGTGCTCGAGAATGGCCGGCTCGTCCAGGTCGGCGCGCCCGAGGAGATCTACGTCGCGCCGGCAACCCCCTTCGTCGCCCGCTTCACTGGTCTCGCCGGCGAGCTCGCCGTCCGGATCGCAGGCAGCGCCTATCGCGGCGCTGCCGGTGCCGGCGAGGACCAGGGTGTGGAGGTCGAGCCGTCGACACGTTCCGCGGTTCGCCCGATCCGGGCGCGTCTCGGTTCGCGGGATGCGGTATCTGGCGACGGCGTCCTGCTCATCAGGCCGACTGCCGTCCGCATCTGCTCGGCCGAGGGGGACGACCACCACCTCGTTGGTCGCGTCGCCGACGTCGCGTTCCGTGGGCGGGGATACGAGCACGCCGTCGAGCTCGACTGCGGCACGAGGGTCAGCGGCGTCTTCTCGGAGCTGCGTGTCGAGCGCGGCCGGCCGGTCGGACTACGGCTGGAATCCTCAGGATGCCATGTTTTCGCGGCCGGCGAGGCCGGCACGGCCCGCGAAGCCGACCCGGTTCAGGAGGAGGCGGCCCTCACGGCAGCGGTCTCGTGAGCCGACGCCTGACGGGGGCTCGGGTCCGGCCGGGCTGCGCTGACGGCGCGTCGACAGCTCGGGCTGCGCTGTGACGTCTCGAGTCGACGGACCGGAGCTCAGGCTGTCACGAGCAGCTCAGGCTGCGGGCTTGCCGTCCGATCCCGAGCCAGAGCCAGATCCCGAGCCCAGCGTGCCGACGGCGATCACGGACGCGGCGAGGATCGCGATCCCGGCGACGAGCAACGCGGCTTCGAGGCCGGAGTGGAAGGCGCCATACGCGGCGTGGATGACCTTGTCGACGATCGAGCCGTACACCTTCGCCGCCCGTGTCGCCTCGGCCGAGTTGCTGCTCACTCCGCCGGTCTCGATCGCGCCGATGACGATCGCGTTGAATGCGGACGGGATGCCGAGCTGGTGGAGGCGGAGCGCCAGATCGTGGCTGAGGTGCCCGTTGACGAGCGCGCCGAGGACGGCGACGCCGAACACGGCACCGAGCTCGCGGCTCGTGTTCGTCGCGGACGCGGCCATCCCCGAGCGCTCCGGGCGCACGACCCCCAGCGCCACCGAGGTCACCGGCACGACGCTCGTCCCGAAGCCAATCCCGGCCATTGCCAGTGTCGCGATGAGCCAGAGCGACGGCTTGCTGCTCGAGAGCACGAGGTCGGAGAGGAGCACTCCGGCGCCGGCGAACGCGACGCCGGAGGCCATGGGGATTCGCGGTCCTGCCATGGAGACCCAGCGGCCGGCGAGCACGGAAGCCACGATCATCGCGACCGCCATCGGCAGGAACTCGACGGCGACCCGGTAGGGCGAGTACTCGACGACGACCTGCAGGTAGAGAGCCGCGAAGAAGAAGATCGAGAAGATCCCGAAAAACAGGGCGAAGGCGACGGCGAGCGCTCCCGAGAACGGCGGCGAGCGGAAGTAGTCGAGATCGAGCATCGGCGTCGTGGCCGACCGCTCGGCGAGCAGGAAGCCGACCGCGCAGACGCCGCCCCCCGCGAAGAGGACGACCACCGGAGGATAGGCGTAGCCGGTGGTCTCGCCGACGATGATCGCGAAGGTGAGCGCGGCGATCGAGACGCCCCCGAGGAGGAAACCGGCCAGGTCGAGGTGCCGCCCGGAAGGGTCGGCCGACTCGGGGAGCGTGCGCTGCGCCGCGAATATGAGCACCGCGCCGGCGGCGAGGTTGAACCAGAAGACCGATCGCCAGGTGCCGACGCCGACGAGGACGCCGCCGAGGACCGGTCCGGTGGCGAGGGCGAGGCCGGAGACCGCCGCCCATGCCCCGAGCGCCCGGGCGCGCGTGCGCTGCTCGGGGTAGAGGTGTCGCAGGATGGAGAGGGTCCCGGGCTCCGAGGCGGCCGCGCCGGTGCCCATGATCGCTCTGCCGGCGATGAGCGCGGCCGGATTCGGTGCGAGCGCCGCCAGCAGCGAGCCGGCCGCGAAGATACCCAGGCCGATCAGGAGGAGCCGCTTCCGACCGAAGCGGTCGGACAGGGCGCCGGCCATCAGCATGAGGCTCGCGAAGACCAGCGCGTACCCGTTGACGACCCACTGCAGCTGCGAGACACCGGCGTGGAGGTCCGACTGCACGTCGGCGAGGGTCACGCTGACGATCGTCGTGTCGAGGAAGGTGAGGAACAGCACGCTGCACAGGGTGGTGAGCGCCAGGGAGGTGCGCGCCCCTTTCGTGTGCATCGCGCGCCGCTCGAGGGCAGCCGGGCGAACGGTCGAGGAGGTGATCGAGGAACCCGCCTATGTGCCCACGGGGCAGGACGGAGCCTTGATGAGCTCGATCCTGAGCAGGCTGCAGTAGCTCAGCTCGCCGACCTTCCAGATCCGCTGCGCGTACACCGCCGTGCCGGTCGCGTCCTCCACGGCGACGATGCCGGCGACGCTGATCGAGTACCTGACTGTCGCGACGGTGGGCGAATCGAGCTGCACCGCGAGGACGTGTGCGTAGGTCGAGCGAGCGAGGACCGTGGTCGATGTGGCGCGAATGATTCCCGCGAAGCGCGCGCCGTTCTCGAGGAGCTCGATCTTTCGCGCGGTTGGCGTGGTTGGGGAGAAGAAGTGGATCCAGTTGGCACGGATCTGTTGCATCGCCGTCGCACGGGGGGCCGCCGCCGTCGCGCGGGGGGCCGCCGCCGCGGTGACCCCGAGCGGAGCGGCGGCCAGCGCGCCCGCCGCAGCCAGCGATGCCGTGAGCACCCGAATGCGCCCCCCTCGCCCCCGAGCGCTCGATGCGCGGGCGCGCCGGGCCTGACGGGAAACGGCCGTGGGCATCGCACTACCTCCCCGGAGGCATGCGCACCTCCTCGCGAGACTTGCTGTGCAACAGCGTAGGGCGCTCGAGCTGGGCGCGTCGCGCCCGAATGGCGAGGCCGTCCGGCATGCCCTCGGGCGGAGTGCGGCCGAGGGCGACCTCGCGGACCGGTCGCGACCAGAATGGGCCGGTGACGACGACCGACGGCCCGCCACCCCGATGAGTAGCCCTATGTCAACCCCCGGCGCTGACGAGCGCCAGATGGGCACCGTGAAGCGCCGGGTCGTAGGGGGCGCGGTCCTGCCAGCAGCGCCAGATGACCTGCGCCCAGGAGCGGGCGAGGATC
>DAHVLW010000219.1:0-10734 GCA_027320205.1 Acidimicrobiaceae bacterium | reverse complement strand
CCTCGGCGCACGAGGGGCTCTCCGCCCGTGATGCGGACGGAGGTGACGCCGAGCGAGCGCGCGACCCGCGCGACCCTCGCGATCTCCTCGAATCCGAGCAGCCGGTCCGGCGGCAGGAACTTCATGCCGTCCTCGGGCATGCAGTAGACGCAGCGGAGGTTGCAGCGGTCCGTCACCGAGATGCGGAGGTCGCTGTGGACGCGCCCGAAGGAGTCGACGAGCGGCCCGGAAAGTGGCATGCCGCGAGCGGGGTCCCCCTCGGGCGGCGCCGTGGCGCCCGTCGCCGCGACGACGTCGCGCTGCCCGGGCCGGCCGAGCCGGACCGGGACCGGCGTCATGGGGCCCATGCGAACGCCTCACCCGGCAGCTCGAGCGACGCCGCGCGCTCGTCGAGCAGCATCGCGCCGACTCGTGCGCCAGCCTTGGTGCCGGGGCCGTCGGGCAGGAGGACGAGAGCGTTGGCCGAGGCCATGGCGTGAAGCTGGTGCGACCCCTGGCCGCCGGACCTGTGCACGTGGACGAGACCGTCGGCGCCGCCACGGGCACGCGCCCGCACGAGGTGGAGCTTGCCGTCCGGCCGGCGCGGGAAGTCCTCGTCGGCGACCGCCCGCACGAGGGGGCGGTCGAGCACGGAGTGCCCCGCCAGCAGCCGGAGGGCAGGCCTCGCGAACAGCTCGAAGGACACCATCGCCGAGACCGGATTGCCCGGGAGCCCGAAGACCGGGGTCCGAGCCGGCCCGATCTCCCCGAAGGCGAACGGCTTCGCCGGGCGCACCGCCACCTGCAGCCAGCGCATCGTGCCCCCCGAGACCTCGGCGAGGACGGCGCGCACGACGTCGCGGTCGCCGACGCTCACGCCCCCCGAGGTGACGAGGGCGTCGCAGCGGCGCGCGCCATCTGCCAGCGCGGCGGCGACGAGCGCCTCGTCGTCCCCGACGATCCCGAGGTCGACCGGGACGAAGCCCGACGCGGCGACCAGGGCGAGCACGGCATGGCGGTTGGCATCACGGATCTTGCCGGGCGCGAGGGCGGCAGGGCCCTCGACGAGCTCGTCTCCCGTCGAGAGGACGCCGACGCGAGGCCGAGGATGGACGCGGACCTCCATGAGGCCGAGCCCGGCGAGCACGCCGACCACCCCCGGGGTGATCGCCGTGCCCGCCGAGAACACCTCGCTTCCGGCGCAGATGTCCTCCCCCGCGCCCCGGACGTTCTCGCCGGGCCGGAGCGAGCTCTCGATCGTGACGCCCGCTCCGTCGGAAGAGGTGCGGGTGTGCTCGATCATGCAGACGGCGTCACAACCAGGAGGCAGGGGGGCGCCCGTCATGATGCGCACCGCGTGGCCGGGCTCGACGCGCCGGTCGTGGGTCGAGCCGGCGAGCACGGTGCCGTCGACCACGAGCACCGTGTGCGGCCGAACGGCGTCCCGGGCGTGCAGCGCGTAGCCGTCCACGCCGGAGTTTGCGAACGGCGGCACGTCCTCGACCGCGACGACCCGCTCGGCGAGGACGCAGCCCGTCGCGTCGTCGAGCGGCACCGGCCGCGGCGCGAGGGCTTCGCGGCCGGCGAGGACGGCGGCGCGCGCCTCTGCGACAGGGACGAGCCGCTCGCCCGGCACCTCGACGGCCGCGGCCGTGGCGCCCGCATCGCGCGACCCGACCGGCGCGGCGATCACTCGCTCAGGCGTCGACGTCGGTCACCTCGCGAAGCTCGTGGGCGCAGCTCGCCCAGGCCGACCCCCCGTCCCACTCCTCCAGCTTCCAGATCGGCACGGTGGCCTTGATCGTGTCGATGCTCCACCTCGCGGCGTCGAACGCCTCCGACCGGTGCGGCGCAGAGGCGACGACGACGACCGAGGTCTCGCACAGCCCGAGCCTCCCGAACCGGTGGAGGAGCGCGAGCCGCCCGAGGACCGGCCACCGCTCCCGCGCCCCGGCGGCGACGTCGGCCAGGCGGCCGGCGGTGTGCTCCTCGTAGCACTCGTAGCGCAGCCCGGTGATGCCCTCCCGGCCATCCGAGTGGTCGCGCACCGTCCCGCAGAAGGTGACGACCGCACCGCAACCGGGAAGCACGGACCAGGCCATCGCCTCGACGGCAGGGAGCGGCTCGTCGGTGACGAGTATCCACTCGCGCCCGGCAGGGCCGACAGCATCGGGCACGGTGCGATCGTAGCGCTGCGCTGCGCCGGCCCCGCCGAGCCGAGGACGAGCAGAGGTCCAGCTCGGGACCGACCCGGGTCGGGCAGCTCGGGACGGGCTCAGGCCGAGCAGACGCCCAGGGTCGCGAGGTCGGCCGGGGTGTCGGCGTCCGCGAAGGCCCGAGGGTCGGCGACGGCGCCCCAGTCGGCCTCGCCGAGGCGGGTCGCAGCCGTCCGATCGGGAAGCCGGCGCAGCGAGCGATCGCCGGATGCGACGAGCTCGGCGGCGGCGTCGAGGTCCGTCGCCGACCAGCGTGCGAGGAGCGGCTGGTCGATCCCACCGACGACCGGGAGGACGCTCGCGTCGCTCGGGTGGGCGGCGAGCAGTTCGAGCAGCTCCTTCGTGACGAATGGCAGATCGCAGGCGATCACGAGCGCCGAGCCGTCGTGGCCGGCGAGTCGAAGCGCGGCGCGCCCTGCGCCGATGGCGGCAAGCGGACCTGCGCCGGGCGGCGACTCCAGCACGGCCGGAAGGCCGCTCCGCCCGCGCCCCACCTCGACAACCGGCTCAGCCACGTCCATGAGCAGGCGCGCGCGGCGCCGAGCGAGGGTCTCGCCGCCGATGCGCAGCCCGGCCTTGTCGAAGCCCATCCTCCTGCTCGACCCGCCGGTGAGGAGGATCGCCGCGACTCCGCCGGCCCTCACCGTCGCTCGACCTCGCCGGATGGCGCGGGCACGTGCCGGACGGCGCCGGACGGGTCGCGTACCCAGGTGCCGCTCCGCCCCCCGGACTTCGCGAGGACCGCGACCTCCCCGATCGACATCGTGCGGTCCGCCGACTTGCACGCTGCGTAGATGGTCAATGCGGCGGCGCTGCACGCCGCCAGCGCCTCCATCTCGACGCCCGTCCGGTCGAGCGCCTCGACGTGGGCGACCACCTCGACGAACCCGTCCCCGACGCCGAAGTCGAGGGCCACGGCGCCGACGAGCACGGGGTGGCACAGCGGAAGGAGGTCAGGTGCCCGCTTGGCGGCGAGCACGCCGGCAGTCCTCGCCGCGGCGAGCACGTCGCCCGCGGGGAGGTCGCCGGCAGCGACGCGCTCCGCGGTCGCGGGCTCCATGAAGACCCGGGCGCTCGCCGAGGCGTGGCGGTCGGTCGACTGCTTGCGGGTCACGTCGACCATGTGCGCGTGCCCGTGCGGGTCGAGATGAGGGAAGTCGGTGCTCACATCTCGTCGGGCGCCTCGATCCCGAGCAGGTCGAGGCCGAGGGCGAGCACGTCTGCAGTCAACCGGGCGAGCAGAAGCCGGCTGCGACGCAGCTCGGCGCTCGGCGCCTTGAGGATCGGGCTCCTCTCGTAGAAGGTCGTGAAGGTCGTCGCGAGACCGTACAGATAGGCGCACAGCCGGCTCGGGGCGTAGGACTCCGCCGTCTCGGTCACGGCCTCCTCGAACCCGAGGAGCACGAGGGCGAGCGAGCGGTCGGGCGCCCCATCCATCAGCGGCGGCGCGTCGGGTGCGCCGGACCCTTCCTGCTCGGCCGCGGCCGCGGCCGCGGCGCGGCGGAAGACGGATCGGACCCGGGCGTGGGCGTACTGCAGGTATGGCGCGGTGTCGCCGTCGAAGGACAGCATCCGGTCCCAGTCAAAGACGTAGTCGCGGGTGCGGTCGTTCGAGAGGTCGGCATACTTCACGGCGCCGATGCCGAGGGCGCGGGCGAGGTGGGCAGCGGGCTTCGCGGCTCCTTCGCGCTCCGCGACGACCGCACGGGCCCGCTCGACGGCCTCGTCCAGCAGGTCGACGAGCTTTACGGTCGCGCCCGCGCGGCTGCGCAGCATCTTGCGGTCGGCGCCGAGCACGCTGCCGAACGCGACGTGCACCGCCTCCACGTCCTCGGCGAGCCAGCCGGCCATCCGGGCGACGGCGAAGCACATCTCGAAGTGCTGGGCCTGGGGGCTGCCGACGACGTAGAGGATGCGCCTGGCTCCCATTCGCCCGACGCGGTCGCGGATGGACGCGAGGTCCGTGGTCGCGTAGCCGAAGCCGCCGTCGGACTTCTGGACGATGAGCGGGAGCGGCTCCCCGTCCCGGTTCACGAAGCCGGGCGGGAAGACGCAGCGCGCCCCGTCGCTCTCGCGGAGCAGCCCGAGCGCCTCGAGGTCGTCGACCACGTCCTGGAGCAAGGGGTTGTAGAAGCTCTCGCCGACGACGTCGCCGGGCTCCAGCAGCACGCCGAGCCTGGCGTACACCTCGTCGAAGTAACGGACGCTCTCCGCGACGAGCAGGTGCCAGAGCCTCCTCGTCTCCTCGTCGCCGGACTGGAGCGCGACGACGCGCCGGCGGCTGCGCTCGCGGAATGCCTCGTCGTCGTCGAACGAGGCGCGGGCCGACCGGTAGAAGCCGTCGAGGTCGCCCACGGAGAGCTCGTCGATGGCCTCGTGCTCGCCGAGGTCGAGGAGGTGCTCGATCAGCATCCCGAAGGGCGTTCCCCAGTCGCCGACATGGTTTTCCCGGATCACCTCGTCGCCGAGGAATGCGAGCACCCGGCAGAGCGCGTCGCCGATGATCGTCGACCGCAGGTGCCCGACGTGCATCTCCTTCGCGACGTTCGGCGCCGAGTAGTCGACGACGGTACGGCGCGAGTGCGCCCGGACGGCGACGCCGAGCCGCTCGTCCCGGGCCATCGACGAGACGGACTCGGCGAGGAAGGCGTCCGACAGCCAGAGGTTGACGAAGCCCGGGCCGCTCACCTCGACGCGCGCGCAGACGTCGTCGAGCGGCGCCGCCTCGGCGATCTCGGCGGCGAGCTGGCGCGGGTTGCGTCCGAGCCGCTTGGCGAGGGGGAGCGCACCGTTCGCCTGATAGTCGGCATGGGTCGACGGCCGCACGAGGGGGTCGGCTCCCGGCTCGAACGTCGCGAAGGCGGCTTCGAGCCGCGCTTCGATAGCCACCCTGGCGCCGGCCACGGCATCCATCTTCGCAGCCGTGCCACCCCCGTGTGGCGGGCCCTTCCGGCTGGCAGGCAGCAGTCCCCGCCGCCCGAGTGGCCCGCTCAGCGGAGGAGCCGGCTCAGCCGCCGGTCGGCGAGCACCCGCCCACCCGTCTGGCAGTCGGGGCAGTAGTCGACTTCGTAGGTCGCGAAGGACACCGCGGCGATCGGCGTTCCGCAGCGGGGGCACGGCTCGCCCTTGCGGTTGTGGACGGCGAAGCGGTCGCCGAGGCTCGGCTCCGAGAGCCCGCCGGACCGCCGCCGCTCGCCGATGAGCGCCTCGGCGAGGACCTCCCGCACGCTCGAGACGAGGCGGACCCGCTCCCCAGCGTCGAGACCTCCCGGCGTGGCGAAGGGCGACAGGCCGGCACGATTCAGCACGTCGTCGGTGTGGCCCCTACCGAGCCCGGCGACGACCCGCTGGTCGCGAAGCCAGGTGTGGAGCCGATCGTTGCCCGTCGCGCCCGTCACGAGCTCGGCGAAGGCGTCCGAGCCCGCCTCGGGCCCGAGCGTGGCGAGCGGCCCGTCGTCGCCCCGTGCGAGCACCCACCAGCCTGCCTTTCGCTCCGACCCGAACTCGCGCACGAGCAGGGCCACGCTGCCCTCGAGCCGGACACGGCAAAGCGCGCCCTTCGGCCTCGTCGAGCGCGGCGGCGATTCGACGTCGAGCCGGCCGGCCTGACCGAGGTGGACGAGGAGGCGGATCCCTTGCTCGAACTCGAGCACGAGGTACTTCCCGCGCCTGGCGACCTGCGTGACGGCCTTGGCGACGATCTCCTCGGGGCGGGGTGCGACGGTCTTCAGGCCCGAGAAGGAGAGCGCGGCGACCGCCTCGACCCTGACCCCGACGACCACCGGGGCGAGCCGCTCGGCCAGCGCCTGGATTTCCGGTAGCTCGGGCACGGGCGCCAAGGTACCGTGAGCCCGTGCCCAGCGACTCCTCGAGCGACTGGCCGACGCCTCAGGACGTCTGCGCCCCCCTGACGCGTTCGGCCATCTTCCTCGTGCTCACCCTCTCGGAGGACGGCGAGACGGCCACCCGGGACCTGCTCGGCGATCTCGCCGGGCTGCAGCGGACCGTCGGCTTCAGGTCGCCTTCTGCCCGGCTGGGCTGCGTCGCCGGGATCGGCGCGCGAGCGTGGCCGCGGCTGTTCGCCGGGCCGCCTCCCTCAGAGCTGCACCCGTTCGAGGGGATCGCCGGGCGACGGCACCGAGCGGTCTCGACGCCGGGTGACCTCCTCTTCCACATCCGTGCCGAGGAGATGGACGCCTGCTTCGAGCTTGCATCGCTGGTCGTCGCCAGGCTCGAGGGCGCGGCCGGGGTGGTCGACGAGGTGCACGGCTTCCGGTACTTCGACGAGCGGGACCTGCTGGGCTTCGTCGACGGCACGGAGAGCCCGACGGGCGCCTCGGCGCTCCAGGCCGCGGTCGTCGGCGCGGAGGACGCGCCGTTCGCCGGCGGGAGCTACGTGCTCGTCCAGAAGTACCTCCACGACCTCGCTGCATGGAACGCCATTCCCGTCGAGGCGCAGGAGCGCGCCGTCGGGCGGACGAAGCTCTCGAACGTCGAGCTCGACGAGGAGTCGAAGCCGGCCGACTCCCACGTCGCGCTCAACGCCGTCACCGACGCAGCCGGCCGACCGCTCCAGATCGTGAGAGCGAACATGCCCTTCGGTCGCCTCGGTGCCGGGGAGTACGGGACCTACTTCATCGGCTACTGCCGCACGCCGAAGGTGCTCGAGCAGATGATCGGCAACATGTTCCTCGGCCGGACCGAGGGCAGCCCGGACCGTATCCTCGACTACTCGACGCCCGTCACCGGCACGATGTTCTTCGCGCCCTCTGCGGACCTGCTCGACGACTTGCCGCCGCCGGCCTGACCCTGCGTGCGCCACGGACGCGCCGGACTCACCGACGCCCCTGCATTCCCTACGCCCCCTACGCCGAGCAGCGGTTCGGTCCGGCCTCCAGTCGGTGGACCGCGTCGGGCGAGGCGGCCGACCTCCCCATGTTCGTCTCGATGATCTCGACGTAGTGCGGCGGCTTGTCGACGACCCGCGAGCACGCCCACTCGACGAAGCTCTCGGGCGAGAGCGCGAGCGGCGGGAGCGTGGCGCGCAGCTCTCCGAGCGAGGCGCTCACTGGGACGTCAGGGAGGACGTCCGTGAACTCGCCGTAGTGGGCGGGGAGCACCTGGACGTCGTCGTCGAGCACGATCACCTTCTCGTGCAGCGAGCTGTGGAGGTTCCGGGCGAACTCGGCGGCCCGCTCGGCGAGGTCGGGCCGCCCCACGCCGTCGACGAAGAGCGTGTCGCCGCTGAGCATCGCGTCCGAGCCGACGAAGTAGATCGTCGAGCCCTCCGTGTGGCCCGGTGTGTGCAGCACGGCGACGGACATCTCGGCGCCGCCTGGGAGGGCGAACGAGTCTCCGTCGGAGAGCGGAAGGTAGTCGAACTCGAAGGGGTCGGCGGGGTTGAGGTGCAGGCTCGCGCCCGTCTGCGCGCTCAGCTCCCGCGCGCCAGAGACGTGGTCGGCGTGGAGATGCGTGTCGAAGACGCGCGTGATCCGCCAGCCGCGGAGCGAGCTCAACTGCGTGTAGACGCCGACCTCGACGGAGGGGTCGACGACGAAGGCCTCGTCGCCTGCCGCGACGACGTACGAGAGGCACCCCTTCGCCCGGCGGCGGACCTGGACGACGGTCGCGCCGCCCGCTGCGAAGGTTGCGGCGTCGTAGACACGGCCCCAGGCGGCCATGCCGCCCGCCAGGTTCAGGGCGTCGAGCCCCATCGAGCGGAGAAAGCCGGTCGCCCGGCCCGAGCGCTGGCCGCTCGCGCAGATCACGACCACCGTGCGGTCCTCCGGGAGCTCCCGCCACCGGTCGGCGAGCTCGCCGAGGGGGATGTTCAGGATACGTGGGACCGACCAGGCGGCGACCTCGTCAGGCTCGCGGACGTCGAGCAGGAAGGGCTCGTCCGGCGTGCCGAGCGCTCGTGCCAGCTCGCCCGCACCGAGCTGGTGCCGTGCCGGGGGCTCGGGGCGCGGCGACTCGGACATCGTGGTTCCCATGGTGCTCCTCCTTCGCAGGGGTCGCTATACCTTATGGGGTATCTGGCAGCGGCGCCCAGCAGCGGCGCCCAGCAGCAACGACCAGCAGCAACGACCAGCAGCGGCCTCCAGGCCGGTCGGCGGAGCGCGGCGGCGACTGCCGCCGGAGGCGGCCGGGAATACCTACTAGGGTATATGTGTTCGAACGTCCGACACAGCTGGCGAAATGAGTCCGGTGCCACGGCGGTGCCGGTAGCAGACGGAGGTGGGCTCGACGTGGCGACGGTGAAGCTCGGTCAGGGCAACTTCGATGCGGTCGTGAGCTCGAACGGCATCGTGATCGTGGACTTCTGGGCGTCTTGGTGCGGCCCGTGCCGCATGTTCGCTCCCGTGTTCGAGCAGGCGTCGGAGTCGCACCCGGACGTGGTGTTCGGCAAGGTCGACACCGAGGCCGAGCAGCAGCTCGCGGCGAGCTTCGGGATCATGTCGATCCCCACGCTGATGGCCTTCCGGGACCAGATCCTGCTCTACGCGCAGCCGGGCGCGCTGCCCGGGCCCGTGCTCGAGGACCTCATCACGAAGGTGAAGGAGCTCGACATGGACGAGGTGCGACGCCAGATCGCGAGCCAGAGCGAGGAGAAGGCGCAGGCGGAGGACGAGGCCGCCGTCGCCGGCTGAACCCCGGGGGAGCGCGAGCTCCCGCCAAGTCGACGAGGAGGCTCCTCGACCTCGGCGACCTTGCCGACCTCCGCGGCGCGCCGTCGCGGCTCGATCGCGAACCGGTGACCCGGCTCGGCGATCGGCCTGATCGACCGACGCCCGGGCCGACTGCCGCCGGTCGTCCCGAGGGTCTTTCGGCCCTAGGCGGTCGCTCGGCACGCCCATAGCGTCGGCCGATGACGCCTGTCCCGGCCGCGAGCTCGCCTATCGGCTCCACGTTCCGATCACGGCAGGATGAGAGCCGGTGACTCTGATCCTCGCCCGATGGCAGTTCGCGGTCGTCACCGTCTTCCACTTCTTCTTCGTGCCGGTCACGATCGGCCTCGGCTTCTTGGTGGCGATCATGCAGACGCTCGCCTACAAGAAGAAGGATCCCGATTGGGACAAGCTCACCCGCTTCTTCGGCCGGCTGTTCCTCATCTCGATGGCGGTCGGGGTGGTGACGGGCATCGTCCTCGAGTTCCAGTTCGGCCTGAACTGGTCCGCGTACTCGGTGTTCGTGGGCAACATCTTCGGGGCACCCCTGGCCATCGAAGGGCTGCTCGCATTCTTCGCGGAGTCGACGTTCGTCGGGGTATGGATCTTCGGGCGGGGCCGGCTCTCGCCGCGCCTGCATCTCGCATCGATCTGGGCGACGAGCGCCGGCACGATCCTCTCTGCGCTTTGGATCCTCGCCGCGAACTCCTGGATGCAGCACCCGGTCGGCTACAAGATCGTCCACGGCCAGGCGGTGCTCACGAACTTCTGGGCCGTGCTCGGCAACTCGTCGCTGTGGTGGGGAGCGTTCTTCCACACGATTCTCGGGGCTTTCACGACGGCCGGCGCGATCGTCCTCGGGATCAGCGCCTGGCGGGCCTGGAAGGACCGTGACGGTCCCGACGGTCGGGCGTTTCGGCGCGCCGCCCGCTTCGCCGCCGTCTTCACGCTCGCCGCGGTCGTGCTCACGGCGGTCGACGGTGACGCCCAGGCCCGGCTGATGGACTCGCAGCAGCCGATGAAGATGGCTTCTGCGGAGGCCCTCTACAACACGACCGACGGGGCGCCCTTCTCGCTCCTCACGATCGGCAACCTCAAGGGCAAGCCCGTCTTCCAGGTCCGTCTTCCCCACGTCCTCTCCCTGATCGCCGACCTGTCCTGGAACGGCGAGGTGCAAGGCATCAACGAGGTCCAGAGCGCCGAGGCCGCCAAGTACGGCAGGGGAAGCTATGTGCCGGTGATCTGGCTCACCTACTGGTCCTTCCGGCTGATGGTGGGAGCCGGGATCTTGATGATCCTCCTCTCCGCGTGGGGGACCTGGGCCAGCCGGCGCAAGAAGCTCCTGGAGAGCCGCTGGTTCCGACGAGCGGCGCTCGTCGGGATCGTCCTTCCCTTCATAGCCAACACGACCGGTTGGATCTTCACCGAGGCGGGCCGCCAGCCCTGGATCGTCTATGGGCTCATGGCGACAGCCAAGGGAGTCTCGGCCGCTCCCGTCGCCGACGTCGCCGGGACGCTCGCAGCCTTTGTCGTCGTCTACACGGCTCTTGGGATCACCGCCTTCGTGCTCATGCTGCGCTACTCCCGCAGGAGCCTCTCCGAGCCCGAGCAGGCGCCCGGCGGGGCAGCCATGCCCGGCCTCGTCTACTGAAGTGGGAGCCGCGACGAGCATGCCGTTCGCGCCGCTCAACACCACCTGGTTCTCCTTGATCGGCCTCTTGTGGGCCGGATACCTCTTCCTCGAGGGCTTCGACTTCGGCGTCGCCGTCATCAGCCCGCTCGTGAGCCGCGACGAGATCGACCGGCGCATGTGCATGAACGCGATCGGCCCGGTCTGGGACGGGAACGAGGTGTGGCTCATCGTCGCGGGC
>DAHVLW010000215.1:0-6480 GCA_027320205.1 Acidimicrobiaceae bacterium | reverse complement strand
CGTGGTCGAGCACCCGGGCTCCGTGCCGGTCCACCTCCGGCTCGGCGAGAAGGTGCTCCGGCTTCCCGCGGAGTTCAACGTCGACCCGCGCAACGGCTTCGTCGGCGCGCTGAAAGAGCTGCTCGGGGCGCACGCCGTCGGCTGAGCGCGGCGAGCGCTTGGCAGGGGTGCCTGGCGGTCCCGTACAATAAGGAATGGTCTCGTGCCGCGGGAGCGCCGACGGGCGGTGCAGTGATTGCGCGTGCCCCGGCGACACCTGAGCGGTCGGCGAGCACTTTGCGTCGCGCCCTCGGCGAGGGCGTGCCGGGCAGAGCAGGCGACATGCAAGGGGTCATTGTCAACGTGATCGACGTCGCGACGAAGGACTGCACAGCGCTCAGCGACTCCGAGCTTGCAGAGATGGCCGATCTCTGCGCCGGCTTCTCTGCGGGCTTCGAGGTCGGCTTGCTGTCGAAGCAGCGCGAGGAGTGGGTGCTCGTCACCCAGGCCCGCGAGGAGGGCCAGCTCCGCGGATTCGCCTTCAGCACCCTCGAGCGGATCGGCGGCACGCCGAGCCTGCTCGTCGGGGTGGCCTCGTTCGAGCGCGCCGCCGCAGGCGAGGCGGCGCTTCGCGCGGTGATGCGCGATCTGTACCGGAGGGCGGTCCTCGCCTTCCCCGACGAGGACGTCCTCGTCGGCGCGCGCATGGACTGCCCGACGGCGTTCCGCGCCTACGCGGGGCTCAACGAGGTCGTGCCGCGTCCGGGCCATCGCGCGACCGGGGAGGAGCGCGCGTGGGGCCGGCGGCTGGCGAAGCGCTTCGGCCACGAGGGGCAGCTCGACGACCGGGCCTTCGTCGTGCGCGGCGACGGCGGCCCATGCTGCCTGCTCGACTACGCGCCGCGCGAGGTGCCGGACAGCGCCGAGCTGGCGGAGATCTTCTCGCCCCTGGACCCCGACCGGCGCGACGTCCTCGTCGCCTTCGGCTGGGCGATGGCAGAGGACCTCGCTGCCGCCTCGCTGCCCGCGTAGCTGCCGGCTAGCGCGCGAGGACCGACAGCACCGCCTTCGGGGCGTGGCCGTCGCGCACGGCGGTCAGGCCGACGAGCAGGTAACCAGGCTTGCCGCCTACCGCCCGGGCGAGGGCGGCCGCGTCGAGCGAGGACTGGTCGGGGGCGTCGGCGAGCACGCGGAGGACGCGCGGATCGAGGAGCGGCAGCGAGTTGCGGATGCCCGACCAGGAGAACTCGCAGCGTAGCCGTCCGCTCTCGTCGAGGTGGCACCGGAGCACGCGCGGCGAGACGGCGAGCAGGGTGAGCGAGGGGGCCGTGAGGTCGCACTCGACGTAGGCGATCGACGGGCCGCGGCTGCCGAGCACGCTCGCCCCCCGCGCCTCGGGGGTGCTGAGCTGACGGAGCAGCCGCCGCCGGCTCCCTCGAGCGAGCCGTCCGACGAGCTCCGGCGCGCCGGCGAAGGCGATGCCCTCCGGCCGGGCGGGATCTGGCGGCTCGGGGTCCTCGCCGACCTCGACGAGCGCCACGTCGAGCGGCTCCCACCCCTGCTCCCAACCTTCTCCCCCAGCTCCCCCCCGCAGGGGTCGCGAGCGGACGAACCCGCCTGAGGCGATGTCGACGCCCGCCCACTCCTCGGCCGTCGCGGCGAGCACGGCGCAGCGCAGCCGCCGCCCCGGCGACCGGTCGAGCCCAGCTCTCCGAAGGCGCAGGGGCACCCGGACGCGTGCGCGCTCCGCCATGCTCAGCTCGCCCTGCCGAGCGCCGAGTCGAGCTCACGCAGTGCCGCCGCGGCGCCCCGCGCCGGGAGGCGGCAAGAGCCCTGCCGGCAGACGTAGACGGAGGCGTCGCCTTCGCCATCGCGCCCGGACCACAGTGGGCTCGCAGTCGGCTGTCCCCAGGCGAGGACGACCTCGGGCAGGTAGCGGGACTGGATCGCTCCGACCACCTCGCGGTCAGCCCCAGGGCCGGCGACGACCTCGACCGCGCCGTCCTCGAGGAGCAGCGCCGCCTGGAGCAGATGCGCGAACGCGAGCGGCGCTCGCCCGAGCGCCTCGGCGACGGCGAGGACGGTCGCCTCGGCCCGCTCGACGAGCGCCTGGTCGCCGGTGAGTGCGCCGAGTCGGGCGAGCGCGAGCGCGGCGACCGAGCCGCCCGATGGGATGGCGCCGTCGTGCACGTCCCGCGGGCGGACCACGAGCGGCTCGGCGTCGGCGCCGGTCGTGTACCAACCGCCGTCGGGCGCGGAGAACAGCGCGACGAGGCCGGTGGCGGCCTCGGCCGCCCGCTCGGTCCAGCGCGCCTCGCCCGTGCACTCCGCGAGACGGGTCGAGCACTCGACGACCCACGCGTAGTCGCTCGCCACCGCGAGGTGCGCGGCACGCCCGGACTGCCAGGACCGCATCCACCGGCCGTCGGCGCGCCGCAGGCCCGCGAAGAGGTGCTCGGCGACCTCGGCCGCCGCAGTCGCCCACTCGCGCACCCCCGTGGCGGCGGCCGCCTCGGCGAGGGTCGCGGCGGCCATCGCGTTCCACTCGGTGAGCACCTTGTCGTCGAGCCCCGGCCGCACCCGTCGCGCGCGGGCCGAGAGCAGGCGGCGACGCGCCGCCTCGACCTCCTCCGATCCTTGCCCGCCGGGGCCGGGGATCCGATGCAAGACGCTACGGCCACCCTCGAAGTTGCCCTCCGGCGTGACGCCGTAGAAGCGGGCGAGGAGGGCGGCGTCATCCGACCCGAGCGCCTCCTCGAGCTCCGCCGACGTCCAGGTGTAGAAGCGCCCCTCGGCGCCCTCGGAATCGGCGTCCTCCGAGGCGTAGAGCCCGCCGGAGGGGTGGCGCAGGTCCCGCAGCACGTAGCCGAGCGTCTCGTCGAGGACCTGCCGGAACCCCGCATGACCGGTGAGCTGCCAGGCGTGCAGGTAGACCCGGGCGAGGAGCGCCTGGTCGTAGAGCATCTTCTCGAAGTGGGGGATCTGCCAGGCGGCGTCGGTCGAGTACCGGGCGAAGCCGCCACCGAGGTGGTCGTAGATGCCCCCGGCGGCCATGTGCTCGAGCGACGAGACGGCCATCTCGAGCGCCCTCGGATGCCCGGCGACGTGCGCCCTGAGGAGGAGCTCGAGGATCGGTGCCTGGGGGAACTTCGGCGCGTCGCCGATCCCGCCGTGCTCGGCGTCGTACAGGGACTCGAGGCGGGCGAGCACCTCGTCGAGGAGCCGCCTGGCGTCAGGGCCGGTGCCTGGGCCGCTCGTCGCCGCGCCGCCCGCGGGCGGCAGAGGGCCGAGACGCGACGCCACCGCGGCGGTGAGCTCGTCTGCCTGGCCAAGGACCTCGTCTCTGCGGGACGACCACGCCTCGGCGACGGCCTCGGCGACGGCCCTGAACGCCGGCATGCCGTGGCGCGGCACCGGCGGGAAGTACGTCCCGCCGAAGAACGGCCTGCCGTCGGGGGTCGCGAACACCGTGAGCGGCCAGCCGCCGCGCCCGTCGTTCAGCGCCTGGACCGCCTCCATGTAGACGGCGTCCACGTCCGGCCGTTCCTCGCGGTCGACCTTCACGGCGACGAACCGCTCGTTGAGGAGGCGGGCGATCCCTGCGTCCTCGAACGACTCGTGCGCCATGACGTGGCACCAGTGGCAGGCGGAGTAGCCGATCGACACGAGAAGCGGCACGTCCCGGCGTCTCGCCTCCGCCTGAGCCTCGTCGCCCCAGGGGTGCCAGTCGACGGGGTTCTCGGCGTGCTGGCGGAGGTAGGGGCTGGTCTGGGCGGCGAGCCGGTTCACCTGAGCGACCTCCCGAGGACGGGAAGGCCGGCGAGGTCCTTGCGGCGCAGCTTCCCGAGGGGCGTGCGCGGCAGCGCGGCGACAAGTGCGAGCTCCTGCGGCGCCGCCCAGCGCCCGACGTCGGCCGACGCGAGCTCGCGCAGCTCCTCGAGGCTCGGCGCCGCGGCGGAAGAGCGCGGGACGACCCACGCGGCCACCCGCTCGCCCCACTCGGCGTCGGGCACGCCTGCCACTGCGACCTCGAGCACCCCGGCGTGCCGGCGCAACGCTGCCTCGACCTGCTCCGTCCAGACGTTCTCGCCGCCGGAGACGATCATCTCGTCCAGGCGGCCGTGCACGACGACGGCGCCGTCGTGTCCGATCTCCCCGCCGTCGCCGGTCGGGAGCCATCCGCCGTCGCGCTTGGGGTCCCGGCCGTCCCGGTAGGCGCGCAGCAGCATCGGCCCCCGCACCTAGATCTTGCCCGAGGCGTCGGTGCGGACCTCGACGCCGTCGAGGGGGATGCCGTCGTAGACGACGCCGCTCCCCGTCTCGGTCGAGCCGTAGGTGGTGACGACG
Source organism: Acidimicrobiaceae bacterium (assembly GCA_027320205.1). Classification (GTDB taxonomy): domain Bacteria; phylum Actinomycetota; class Acidimicrobiia; order Acidimicrobiales; family Bog-793; genus JAKAOD01. The sequence continues at coordinate 2,154 of DAHVLW010000215.1, read as the reverse complement.
TTCGCCGCCCTCTTCGCCGGCGGTGCGGAGCCGCCGAGGACGATCCACCGGAACACGCCCGCCGCCGCACCGAGGCGCTGGAGCGCCGTCGGGACGAGCGAGACGAGCGTCGCGCCCCGCCGGAGCGCCGCCTCGGCGACCGCCTCTTCGTCGAAGCCGGGGAGCACCTCGACGGGTGTCCCGGTGACGAGGGCCCGGGTGAGCACGCCGAGTCCACCGACGTGCGCCGTCGGGAGGCAGCAGCACCAGCGGTCGCCTGCCGGGTCGACGCCGAGACGAGCGCTCACCGCCCGCGCCGAGGACTCGACGGCGTCCAGGGTGAGCACGACCCCCTTGGGCGCTCCGGTCGTCCCGGACGTCGCGACGACGAGCGCGTCGCCGTCCTCGACGGGGAGCCCTCCCGGGATCGCCCGCTCCTCGCCGTCCGCCTCGACGACGGAGCCCGGTCGCACGGCGTCGAGCAGCTCCTCCCGGCGGTGGCGGGGGAGGCGCCCGTCGAGGGGGAAGGCCGCGTCGCCGCGCTCGACGACCCTTCGCAGCGCGTCGAGGAACGCCGGCCCCGCCGGCATGTCCAAGGCGACGAGGCGGGGCATCCGGGGTAGCCTAACGGCCGCCTCCGGGCGCACATCGGGGCGCGCCGGCCCCGCGAAGGCCGTGCGGGCAGACTGATCGCCGCCGATCCCGGCGCACGTGTCCGGCACCGGCCCGTGTCCGACCTGCGAAGGAGCAGCCCGGCGATGACCGAGAACCTGCCCCCACCGCCCGCTTGGCGCCGGAGCGGCGAGTACGACGACATCTCCTACGAGACGGCAGAGGGGATCGCCAAGATCACGATCTGCCGTCCCGAGGTCCGCAACGCCTTCCGGCCTCAGACGGTCCGCGAGCTGTCCGAGGCCTTCTCCGCCGCACGGGACGACCCCGAGGTCGGCGTCGTCGTCCTCACCGGTCAGGGCGAGCTCGCCTTCTGCTCCGGCGGCGACCAGCGCGTCCGGGGGGAGGACGGCTACCTCGGCGAGGACGACCTCGCCCGCTCCGGCGTCGGGCGGCTCAACGTCCTCGACCTCCAGGTGCAGATCCGCCGGTTGCCGAAGCCGGTCGTGGCGATGGTCGCCGGCTACGCGATCGGCGGTGGGCAGGTGCTCCAGCTCGTCTGCGACCTCACCGTCGCCGCCGAGAACGCGCGCTTCGGCCAGACCGGGCCGCGGGTCGGCAGCTTCGACGCCGGCTTCGGGGCGGGATTGCTCGCCCGGACGATCGGGACGAGGCGGGCGAAGGAGATCTGGTTTCTCTGCAGGCAGTACGACGCCCGGCGCGCGCTCGAGATGGGGCTCGTCAACGCCGTCGTCCCGCTCGAGCGCCTCGAGGCCGAGACCGTCGCGTGGTGCCGGGAGATGCTCGCCCTCTCGCCGATCGCCCTGCGGATGCTGAAGGCGGGGTTCAACGCCGCAGAGGACGGCCTCGCCGGGATCCAGCAGCTCGCCGGCGACGCGACGATGCTGTTCTACATGAGCGAGGAGGGGCAGGAGGGGAGGAACGCCTACCTCGACCGGCGCCCGCCGGACTTCTCCCGCTTCCCGAGGCGCCCGTGAGCGGTGACGCCCGGACGGCGGCGCTCCGGGACTGGGTCGCCGCGGCCCGGCCGCGCACGCTCCCCGCGGCCGTCGTCCCGGTCGCCGTCGGCGTGGCGGTCGCCCACGCGGCGGGACAGGTCTTCTGGTGGCGGGCCGCGCTCGCCCTCCTCGTGTCGCTCGCCATCCAGGTCGGGACCAACTACGCGAACGACTACTCCGACGGGATCCGGGGCACGGACGCCGCGCGGGTCGGGCCGACCCGGCTCGTGGCGAGCGGCCTCGCCGCCCCCGCCCGCGTGCGCCTCGCCGCGGTCACCGCCTTCGGCGTCGCCGCGGCGGCCGGGCTCGCCGTCGCCATCGCCACCTCGCCCTGGCTGCTCGCCGTCGGCGCCGCGTCGATCGCCGCCGGCTGGCTCTACACCGGCGGGCCGATGCCGTACGGCTACGCAGGTCTGGGAGAGGCGTTCGTGTTCGTGTTCTTCGGCCTGGTGGCGACCGCCGGCACGGCCTACGTGCAGCTCGGGCGCCTGACCGGGCTCGCGGTCGCCGCGTCGGTGCCGGTGGGCCTGCTCGCCGTCGCCAT
>DAHVLW010000193.1:0-2563 GCA_027320205.1 Acidimicrobiaceae bacterium | reverse complement strand
GCCCGAGCGCGAAGGCGAGCCCCGCTGACGGCCCGACGATCCCGTCGCTCGAGAGCGAGACCTTGAACGGCAGGCCGCGCGTGGCATAGGCCTGCTCGGCACCGATGATCCCGAGGCAGGGAGCCGGAGACCCGTTCTCTTCGAACGGCTGGAGCGAGGCGTCGGCACCGGGGGCCGCACAGATCTCCGTCGCGCCCTGGCCCGTGCCCTTGACGCGCAGCTCCCCGAGCCGCAGCTGCACCGAACGCTGCGTGGAGCTGAACATTCCCCGCAGGCCGAGACTGACTAGGTCGCCCGGGCGGTGGCTGCCGAGCGCCGACTCGAGCCCGAGGAGCGTGCGGACGGGCCGGCCGTCGAGCGAGTCGACAACGTCGCCGACGGCGAGCCCGTTGGCGGCCGGCGAGCCCCCCTCGGGCTGGTAGACGATGACTCCGTCGGGAATCGCACGCACCTTGTAGCCGAGCTCGTCCATGGCGACGACCACCGCAGCCTGGCGGGCGTTCGCCATGTCGATCTCCCCTTGCCGCTCGTACTGCGAGCTGCTCGCGGTCCCGAGGAGCTCTCCGGTCGGCACGACGTCGGCGTTGGCGTCGAGCTTGTAGTAGAGGTAGGAGAGGGCGCGCAGCGGCACCAGCTCGACGTCGGCGAGGAGCACGCTTCCAAGGTGTGCGCGAGCGAGCCCGTGGGGCACGCTGACCAGGCCTTCGACGTCGACGCCGGAGCCCGGGGTGATCGCGTAGTACGGGACGGGCACGAGCGCCGCGACGAAAGCGGCGACGAGGCAGCAGGCGACGAGTGCGATCGCGGCGACGACCGTCCGGCGAAGGAGACGGCGGCCGGGTGCGCGGCGGGAGGCCGCGGCGGGAGGCGGCGTCAGGACGGTGGCGGCCTCGCCTGCGGTGCCGGAGCCGTCGCTCATCGCCCGTAGCCTGCCACGTGCTCGCTGGTGCGTCCCTGGTGCGTCCGTGGAGCGCGTCGGGCTGGCGGGGATCGTGGAGGAAGGGGTGGCCTGTTGAGCGGAGCGGACCCTGGCGCGGCCGACTCGGCGCGCCGGCGGGGCGAGGTCGCGCTCGCCGGTCGGGTGGGCGACGTGGCTGCGGTCAGGGAGGCGCTGGGGGACGGCGACCCCCTCGTCCGCGTCGCCGCGCTGGCGGCGCTGGTCCGGTTGGGCAGGGCGCACGCGGCCGACGTCGCGCCGCTTCTGCGGGATCCCGACCCTCGGGTGCGACGCGACGCGTGCGAGCTCGCTGGCGGGGTGCCGCGATCGGAGGTCGAACCGCTGCTCGACGACGCCGACGACCGGGTAGTCGAGGCCGCGGCACATGCGGCCGGCAGGCTCCGCCTTCGGGGGACGACCCCCCGGCTGTCGGAGCTCGCGCGCTCGCATCGCGACCCGCTCTGCCGGGAGTCTGCCGTCGCGGCCCTCGGCGCGATCGGCGACGGGCGCGGCCTCGCTCCCATCGTCGAGGCCCTCGGCGACGTGCCGGCAGTTCGGCGTCGAGCTGTCGTCGCCCTCGCGAGCTTCCGCGGGCCGGACGTCGAGGCCGCCTTGCGGCGGCACCTCGACGACCGCGACTGGCAGGTTCGCCAGGCGGCAGCGGAGGTGCTCGGGCTCAGCGGCGTCGAGCCGCGCTGACGAGCAGGGGGAGCCCGTCGCCGCTGAGGCAGCGCGCCGCGCCGGTCACCGCGCAGCGCTCGCGGCCGTGCGCCGCGCGCACCGGAAGCCCCGTGGCGCCGGCGAGGCGCTCCTCGAGGCCCCGGAGGTACGAGCCGCCACCGCTCAGGCTGACGCCGCGCTCGAGCAGGTCGTTGGCGAGAGCCGGCGGGGTCCTCGAGATGCATTCGACGGCCGCGGAGAGGAGCGGCGCTGCGAGCTCGTCCAGCACGGGACGGAGCTGGTCCGAGCAGACGACGACCCGCGCGGGCGCCCCCGTCGAGGCATCGCGCCCTCGCACCTCCAGGTGCGGCGAGGTGGGCTCGGGAAGCAGGCTGCCGATCCGGCGCCGGACCTCCTCTGCGCTCGGGCGGTCGACGACGAGGCCGAAGCGCCGGGCGAGCAGCGTCCGCAGCGCGTTGTCGAAGTCGGCGGCACCGGTCGGCACCGAGGCGGAGGTGACCGCGCCTCCCAGCGCGATCACCTCGACGTCGGCCGTGCCCGCGCCGACCTCCACGGCCATCATTCCCTCTGGCACCTCGACCGGCAGCCCGGCGCCGACGGCCGCTGCGATCGGCTGCTCCACGAAGCGGACCTGGCGCGCCCCCGCCCGCCGGAGGCCGCGCTCGAGCGCGTCACGCTGGACGTGGGTCGCACCGACGTGCGTGCACGCGAGCACCCGCGGGTGTGCCAGCCGCGAGATGCCAGCCAGTCGCATGACGTGCTCGAGCACCTCGTCGGCAAGCTGGACGTCGACGATCTGGCCGTGACGGACGGGCCGGAGAAGCCGGAGCCGGCCCGAGGGTCCGCTGCCGGCAGCGAGGCCGAGGGCCTTGCGGCCAAAGGCGACCATCCTGGCCTCCCCGACCGCGACCGCCACGACCGACGGCTCCTCGACCACGACCGTGC